>JBGTHH010000908.1:0-6885 GCA_041746275.1 Pirellulaceae bacterium
ACGATCAGGCCATCGCCACTTTGTGTGGTTGCCGCATTCGAATTCGCGCTGAGGAAATAATCTTTAGGTGCAATATTATCGAACGCGCTAGCGCTAGCCCATGGCAGTTTGATTCCAAAAAATCCCTTTTGAGACGATTCGGCAATCTCCAGTTTCTCAAGGTTAAGTTGGAACAAACCGCCGCGGCAAATCGCCAGTATGGAGTCACCTAATTCAACGACATCAAAAAGCTGTGCCGGCAATTCGGGACCAGGATCGCTTAGCCAAACGGGAGTCTCGCGGGTCTCCGCCAGCGACTTGGGCGCATCGGACTTGGCCGTACTGGGCATGTCTGTTCTAGACGCAGTAGACTCGTCAATTGCAGTAGACTCCTCAATCGCAGCGAACTCGTCAATTGCATTAGATTCATCGCTTGGCTTTTGTTGGCCCTTATCCAAGCGAATCATGGACAACTTTCTGGAGCGGGCTTGCAGGTCGCCAAACGGTACTCGAAAGAAGGACTTGGTGAGTATCAAATTCCGGTCTTCAAGATACATCGGCCCGAAGGTTCGCGCTTGGCCCCGGACGTCGCTCTCCAAAGCGGGCTGCCAGATCGAGTACTCTGCATTCCAGACGGCCAATACACCGCGTTGGTCGACCGTCATCACTCGGCCATCAATTTCTCGAATCCGGCTAATTTGTGGGAGAACCTCCGCCTGCGGCAGTAACGCATCGTGCATGAATCCAATCGAAAAGCAAAAGAGCCAAAAGATCATGCAGGCCACAACGCACACGATCGCATTACCCCACACCAGTCCGGCGAGGGCTGAGACACTGTAAAAGATAATGAAGACGAACATCAAAATCGGGATGCAGGCCCACCAATTGGGCTGCGACTTGACGTCCATCGTGGAGTTGAACTGTGACTTCGCTCGGCAGTTCACTGGCTTTGGTGGCGATGTATCCCGCAGGGTCGATAATCGTGCCCAAGGCGACTTGCGAGCCACCGGCAAGTACGCTGACCGTGGATTGCTGAGCTTCACCAACCGCTTGGCGAAAAGCTGATTTAATCGTTCGATGGTTGCGTTCATATTCCCCGGGCAGCAAACGAATGCGGGCCAGCCAATTGCTGGAACTGGGCTCCGTGGCGGGCACCACACCTACAAACAAACCGCACAGTAAGCAGGCGTGGCAGATTCCTCTGAGTAGCTGCATCGTCGGCGTTCCTCTTCGCAAATGGACGGGAGTATCCGGAAAAGGGGTCTGACCCTTTAGAAGCGAGTCGTTGTTGATACTTTGTTTGGCCTCGCCGGAGAGGGTCAGACCCCTTTTCCGATAGGCCTAGTTGCTGCGTAGGCCAATCACGAGTTCGAGTTCGAGGATCTGCTGCTCGCGTTTTACCACAATCACGACGCGTGTATCAGGTTCCTCTTCCTGAACGAACGCTTGCAGGGACGGAAAGTCTTCGACGCGTTTGCCGGCGAAACGTAATACGACGTCACCTGGCTTGAGTCCCGCCGTCGCGGCCGGAGTTCCGGGGAAGACGCGAAAGATCGTGGGCTTGCTCGACTCCGGTTCGCCTTGCACGCCGATGAATGGTTCGCGACCGGGAGTGTGTCCCCAGGCATCGCTACGAACCAGCCTCTCCCATTCATCCTTGAACGTATTGACCGGAACATGCAGATTCACCGTCAACGGATTGCCGATACGGCTGTTAATGCCAATGACTTGCCCATTCATGCCGAACAGCGGGCCACCTGAATCGCCGCCGATGAGGGTGCAGTCGGTGGTGATTGTCGCATTATCGTTCAGTGACAGAATGCGGCCAAGTCGCACCACGGGAGGTCGATCGCTTTGAAAGCCGCCGGGGTGTCCCGCTGCCAGACACCACTTGCCGGGCGTGATCTCCCGGGAGTCACCCATGCTGGCGAATTGCCAATTTGTATCGCGGGGCAATTGATCGATCTTGATGAGTCCAGCATCCAGGGTTCGATAAGCACCGAGGGTCTTGCCCGACACACGCGTTCCGTCGTGCAGTACCAGCCAGGCGGTTCGACCGGGCTCGCCCGATACATGTGCGGCCGTCAAGACATGACCTTCAGCGTCGATGATCACGCCGCTGCCTTGTGCCGCGCCAACTTGCACGGCGACCGTCGTGGGCAGGACGCGTTCGATGACTTGCTGCACATGCTCCTGCATGGCCTTCAGATCGGCTAACGTCTGCGGGGCACCGCCGTCCAGAATCGAACGGAGTTCCAGCGACACGGGTTGCACGTCGGCACCTATGACGGGCACGACGAGCAGGCTGGCTAACACCAGTGCGAAGACCGTCGTCCATCGCGCCGCTGGGCGCGGCAGCCCGGTTTCGGTAAGACTGGGTCTAGGCATCGGCAGTTCTCTCCCGAAGACGACTTTCCGAAAGCTTAAGCGTGCCGGGAATCCGGCCGACTTGCAAGTGGCACTTGAATGATACTGTATCCGATACGAGATTTCCCGTGGTTTGCGTAACGATTCCCCGGATTTTTGGATTATAGCGGCCTGCTGCGATGAAGAAGCTCATTTTGGGGTGCGGATACCTTGGAAGTCGCGTCGCGACAGCTTGGTTGACACAAGGGGAGGAAGTGCTGGCAGTAACGCGTTCCCCTCAGCGAGCCGAGGAATTCAGGAGCCGGGGGATCAAACCGATTGTGGGAGATGTAACGGAATCGCTCGACTTGCGGGATGGTGACGAGATCGACACATTACTGTTTGCCGTGGGCTTTGACCGTACCGCGGGACACTCGATGCAAGCGGTCTATGTGGATGGTCTCCGTAGCGTGCTCGAGCAGTTGCCGGCTTGGCCGCGACGCTTCATTTATATTAGTTCCACCGGAGTGTACGCTCAGGAGCATGGCGAATGGATCGATGAAAGTGCTCCCTGTCTGCCGCGGCGCGAGGGAGGACAAGCCTGTCTCGCCGCCGAGGAATTACTGCGAGAACATGTGATCGGCGAGCGCACGATCACACTACGTCTGGCGGGGATTTACGGACCGGGACGCTTGCCCAAGTTGGCCGACCTGTTGGCCGGGCGACCTCTGGCCGTGTCCGCTCACGGCTTTCTGAATCTCATTCACGTGGATGACGCCGTGCGCGTGGTGTTGGCTGCCGAAGCAAAGCTGGCACCACCCGAGTTGCTCTTGGTATCCGATGGACATCCGGTCTTACGCGGTGAGTTCTATCGCGAGTTAGCACGGTTAAGTCAAGCTCCCGAACCCATCTTTTCAACCTCCGAAATCGATGCCAGCACCGCGCCGCGCGCGCTGACCGACAAACGAATCGACAACCGCCGTTTGATCCAACACTTGGGAGGCATCTTGCACTACCCGACCTATCGAGAAGGTCTACAGAGCTTGATGCGAGACCAGATCCGCGACTGAGTCGCCGCGCTGTGCCTGGGACTCTTGATGCTGTATAGGCTTGCTGCGCGCACGGGACGTGAACGATATGTTAAGTGCATGAACCCTGAGCAGTCGAAGCGCGGAACTTATGCAAGGCGGACGGTTCTTGGTTGCTGTAGATGCGAGTCGTGCCTTCGTAAAGTCAAGTATGGTCAAAGATTAGTGGTGCTGGCGTGAAATCGCCATGAATTGCGGTGCTCGTCGAGGACCCATGGCGCACTCTTTGCGATAGGTTCGTGTGTCGAAACATCGCTGCCCGAATCCGACTCAGGTGAGTCGATGTCGCGATGAACGATTTCCTACCCATAAGTAAACCTACCTGCGCGTCACTCCTCTCCCCGCGTGACCCGTGTCCGCAAGGCCACGATCCAGAAGCAGCATTCCCTCCCAGCAGCAGGCGGTGAATCGAGCATGGTGTCGATTGCTTGGGGGAAACGCACCTAGCGACAGTAGCAACTGCTGTTCAACAAGAGGAATTTTGTAGGGTGGGCTCTGCCCACCATCTCACTAAACGAAAGGGTTCTAACATGAGAGCTTGGCCAAGAAAACTTACTCCGATTGTGGTCATCCTGTTGATTGGCCTTACGGTTTCACAATTGTCCGAGCGTTTGAAGGCGAAGGCGGGCACCCGAGTCACGGACGGTCCCGCGAGATGGGCGATGAACCACGGTGGTGAGAATCGCGACCTGACCGAGTGGCCTTGCAGTGTGGCGGTGACCGAGGCGTTTTACGAATTGAAGGTGTCCGGCGATCGTCTGCTCGCCGTGGCTGGCGAACACGATCCGCAGATCGTGGAAGCGACGGTCGATGCCTATCGTCAAGCGGCCATTCGTTTACGACAGTCGGTGGATGAGTTGACGAACAAACTGGGCAGAGAACACGCCGACGCGGTCTTGGATAATCTGCTCTCGCAGTCCGCCGTACTGCGGACCCGATGGTTACCGAACGACGTTTAATATCAACATAAACAAGGAAGGGAGACCATGTTCGCGTCCCGCCGTCTTCGCTGGCTCTTGTTACTAACGCTCGCCGTTCCCGCTGCATTTGCCGTCTTTGACGGCGGATTGGATCTGGTATTTCGTTGGTCCTTCCGTCCCGAAGTGAAGAGCATGACGGCGTGGGCGCTCGAGCTGGAACAGACTGCGGCAGCCGATCGTCGCGTGGTCGCCGCGGAGAAACTGTTTGGCTTTGGACTCGCGGCAGTGCCCGTTCTGGAGAAATGCCTACGGAGCGAATCGGCCGCCGTACGTGAGGTGGCCGCAGTGTCACTAGCTCGGATTGCAGTCACGCATCCACCGACGGTCGCCATCGTTTTAGCGAACCTCGATCACATCCCCGCCAGTCGCGAGGCCGTGTTGGAGTTGTTACGGGAGGGAACCTCGATCACCAACCGTGCGACTTACGTCGCGCCATCAGCCGGGGCGGACCAAAGGGCGATCGCGTCAGCCGTCGCGGTCTTGTCTCAAGCCACCCAAGCAGCCGACGTGCGTATACGAGGCATCGCGATCCACACATTGGCACAGTTAGGTGGCGCTGGAGAGTTGTCCTTGGTCAAGCTTCTCGATGCACCCGAAGTCGCGGTTCGACGACAAGCCATCGTGGCTCTGGCAACACGGTCGCCGATATTATCTGCCGTGTCGCCTCACCTCACAAAAGCCTTGTCCGACGAGGATGTCGTGGTTCGGCTCTGGGCCACCCGTGCCCTCGCCTCCTGCCGCGTCGTGGAAGATTCCTGGATCGTGCCACTGTCCCGAAACCTCGTCGATAGCGACGCCGATCTGCGTTGGCAATCGTTGACCACGCTGCACGATCTCGGTTTGGCTCGCCGCTTGCCGCCCGCCATCTGGTCGCGGCTGGTCGACGACATCAACGTCACCGTGCGTCGCCGAGCGATCGCGATCCAAGCCGCGATCGGAAGCTGAGCGCGAACATGAATTGCAATTCAGATTCCTGATTGCACACGATCATGGTCTTGAATCTGCTTTCAAAGCGATTCCCCAGCGGGCATAATCTAGCACGATACCGTCGCCCAGGAGATAACCGCATGCAAACGCCTTACAAGTCCTACGCACAAGTCACGTCGTGGAGTGTGACAACTTCCGCGCGTAGCAGACGTTGCTGGTGTGTCATCGTTTGGGCCGCGACGGTCGCACTGCTGCTGGGCAGCGCCGCCGCCGATCACCCAGCGCCATCGATACCGCCGCAATTGACCGTCAAACACTGCGATGACTTCCGGGTGAATGGCCAAGGCGACGCCGAGGCTTGGGACGCGACTGACTGGACTCCGCTTAATCGACGTCCGAACGGGAAGCACGACTACACGGCGCGATTCAAAATGCTCTATTCGGCGACCGGTGTGTATGTGCTCTTCGATGGCTCGGACCAGAAACTGTCGGCCACGCTTCAACAAGATTTCGCGCACCTGTGGACCGAAGATGTTTTTGAGTGCTTCTTTTGGACCGATGAAAGGCATCCGGTCTACTTTGAATATGAGATTTCCCCATTGGGATACGAATTGCCCATCCTGGTCCCGAACTTGGACGGACGCTTCCTCGGCTGGACACCGTGGGACTACGAAGGCAATCGCAAGATCCAAAAGAGCGTGTCGGCGACGGGAGGCTCCAACACGTCGATGGCGACCGTGACGAATTGGCGCGCCGAGGTGTTCATTCCGTATGAGTTGCTGAAGCCGCTACGCAACGTGCCTCCCAAGCCCGGCACCCGGTGGCGAGCCAATTTCTATCGCGTGGACTACGACGATCAACACGTCACCGCTTGGGACTGGGCGCGCGTCGGCCCAAGCTTCCACGAATTCGAGAAGTTCGGCACGCTGCTTTTTGAATGAGCGGTACTTGAATGAAGGAAAGCAGATTTATGTCCATCAGAACGCTGGTCGTCTACGCTGTGACTCTGCTGGCCCCGCCATGCGCTTTCGCGCAGAACGCGCCGCCCAACGCCGACAAACCGCCCGAGGATATTCGCGACCTCAAGCTGCGTGACTGGCAACCCAAGTCCATGCTGAAGACCAAGGTGACGCGCGTCAACACGCCCAAGTTCTCCGTGATCGACGTTCACAATCATCTAGGTGGCGGCGCGCGGACACTGACCGAGGAACGCGTGAAGCGATATCTCCGCGACATGGACGACGCCGGAGTCCGCACGGTCGTCAACCTCGACGGCGGCTGGGATGACAATCTCCGGGAGACTCTCGCCGCACTCGATGAAGCCCATCCAGGACGGTTCCTGACCTTTGCTTTGATCGACCTTCGCGGCTTTGATCAGGAAGGTTGGACGGAGCGTGAGACCGCGCGGTTGCGGAAGGGTTTTCAAGCCGGAGCCAAGGGCGTGAAGTTTCATAAGTCGCTGGGTTTGTCGTACCGCGACAAAGACGGCAAGCTGCTGACGATTGACGATCCGCGACTCGATCCCATCTGGGCATTGTGCGGCGAGATGAACCGGCCCGTCATGA
>JBGTHH010000909.1:0-8007 GCA_041746275.1 Pirellulaceae bacterium
GCTGGCTTGCGCGCGGCCGTGACCGGAGGCAAGCATCTTGACGGCTTTACGGACATTTGCCGGGATTTATTCATCAAGGCTGGCGTCCCTGAAGCTCATATCTTTTGGCAGAGCCGCAAGGAGTTGCCGGGATTCTAACGAGCCGAAAAAAACTGGGATCTGCTCGTCGTCGCCAATGGCCATCTACTTGCTGTGATCGAGTCCGAGCTCACATTGACAGGTTCCACAGGCGTGACGATAATCCCGCCCCGTGTTCGTCCTTTCTGGGGGCATTCGTCCCATGCTTGCTGTCGATGGCATCAGGTCGCTGCTCACGCTAATCCTGGCGGTGGGATTGAGCTGCGCGGGCGTCGAGCGGGCTGTGATGGCCGAAGACCTCGATACGGTCATGAGTTTCGCACCCCATACGACGAGCCTGGGTGGCGAACAGGCTTGGCCGGAGGCTTTTCGGCCCGCCCATCTGCGCCATGCCGATCCCGACGATCCCTTGCGGAGCGTGGGTATTGGGCAGCCATTGGTGGGGACGAGCTGGCGCAATCGACCTTTTCACGTCGGCTGGCTGTTTGGCGGAATGTTGGGGGATCGGTTGGTATCTGGGGCCATCGATCAGGAAGCAAGTTTGTTCGGCGGCTATCAAGCTGGCTGGGATTTTGATCACTACTGGGGCACGGAAATTCGCTTCGCCTTCTCCAAGCCCGGACTAACCAACTTGGAAGAGGCAACCGCTTGGCCATCGGCCACGGCGAAGTTCTGGGACATGAGCCTCCTCTACTACCCGTGGGGAGACGCGGTTTGGCGTCCCTTCGCGTCGGTGGGATTAGGAACGGCCCACTACCAATTCGTGGATTTGAACCAGCAGAACGTCGACGACATATTGCTCGCCATCCCCATGAGTGTCGGTCTCAAATACTACTACCGACCGTGGCTGGCATTGCGGGCCACCGCCACCGACAACTTCGTGGTAGGATCCCAAGGGCTGGACACAATGCACAATCTCTCGTTCAGCGCTGGTGTCGAGGTTCACTTCGGCGGGACACGACGAAGCTACTTTCCCTACGACGCCGCTGGCGCACTCTGGTAGTTCTCGCGTGGGGGCATCTGTGAACGCGATGTTCACAATGATCTTGGCCAGCGGGGGTCGATCACGCTGCGGGCCTCTGAGCCGACTGGCACCGCACAATCGCTAGAATTCGCCTTTTCGAACGCGGCGCGTAAGATCCATTTTTTCCTTGCTATGGGCCAAGCGTTTGTTGCTCCACGGTTAAGGAACGTGCTAACGTTGAAGTGAACGGCCGTAGGCTCGAGGATGCGACTTCCATTCGCTCTTCAATCGTGACACCCCGTGTCTAATGATTTCGCAACGTTCTAACTAGGAGTTGCTTGCGATGCCCAAACGCGGAGGGTAGCATAGTGGCCTAGAGAATTGCGGACATAAGCGATTGTCCGATAGATCTGGCGAGAAGCCATGAGCCTTTTGACTCGGCATATACCTGGAGACAAGTTCAATGCGGAAAATTATGAAAAGACTAGCCTATGTCACTCTGGTGTGGGTGATTGTCGTCCTCATGTCAGTCGACGTGACGTTAGCCTGTCGCTGGGCGCGGGGCCGCCATTACAGCCATTGCCAGCCCGTATATGGTGAGCCGTTCCATGTCGTTCCCGGCGAGGTAATCAGCTCGGTCCAGAAGGGTGATGCCGTCCAGAAGGGAAATGCTTGGAAGCCGGTTGGCCCAGCGTCTCCAGGTTCCGCGCCTGCCGTTCAAGGGCCCGCGCCCATGCAAGACGATATGCCTGGCAGCGGTCAGGGTGGAGCCGGATTGGGCGGCACCGGTAGTGGGCGTTCACCTTCGGATAGTCGATCGACTCGTGGTGAAGCGACATCGCCCACTCCAGTTCAACCCGCTCCAGTTCAACCCGCCCCAGTGCTGCCCGCTCCGGCAGAACCTGCACCAGTCGAACCTGCACCAGTCGAACCTGCACCAGTCGAACCTGCACCAGTCGAACCCGCACCTGCTCTGCCTGCTCCACGACCCGTACCAGCCGAGCCCGCACCTCAGCCTGCCCCTGCGGATCCGTTAGGCGACCTGTTCGGTGACACACCAACGGAACCTGCTCCCGCTCCAGCCACGCCGGCTACTCCCACTCCGGCCACTCCGGCAGCAGAGCCACTGGATGACCTGTTTGGCGACGCGCCAAGCGCAACGCAGCCCGCCGTACCGGCCGAAGGCGAGGCCGCACCGGCTGAGAGTGATCCCTTGGGTGATTTGTTCGGAACACCTCCCGCGAACGAACCAGCGATGCCAGCAGAAGAAGATCCGGCTGCTGATCTATTCGGCACACCGGATGCCGCCGCGCCTCAGCCAACCCCAGCCCCAGCCGACGAGGATCTTTTCGGAACGCCACCAGCATCTGAAGAGGCGATGCCCGCCGAGGATTTGTTTGGCACACCGCCCGCCACCGAGGCCGCACCGGAAGCCGACGATTTGTTCGGAACTCCGACCGCGACGGAAGCCGCACCGGCCGCTGACGACTTGTTTGGAACACCTGCTGCCGATGAAGCGATGCCTGCCGACGATTTGTTTGGAACTCCGGCCGCGACGGAAGCCGCACCGGCCGCTGATGATTTGTTTGGAACACCTGCTGCCGAAGAGGCAATGCCTGCCGACGATTTGTTCGGAACTCCGGCGGAGGCGGCGGAGCCAGCAGAGGCTGGTGCCGATACCTTAGACGATCTCTTTAAAGCGCCAGAGGCTCCGGCTGCGGCACCTGCAGAGACCGAGGCTCCACTCGATGATCCCTTTGGTAAAGTCGAGCAGGCGCAGCCCGCGCAACTTGTGACTAGGCACTGGGTCGATAATACGGGTGCCTTCGCGGTGGATGCTCGCTTGATTGAAATTCTCGACGGTAAGATTCGCTTGCTGAAGGAGAACGGGCGTACCTGCACCGTTAACATGAGTCGGCTCAGCAAGGTCGACGCGGAGTACGTGCAACACGTCGCCGCGACCTATGGACGAGGCATGGTGGGCCCACAGCTTGCCGGCCGTTAATCGCTGTCGACGATGAAGCCATCCAAGGGGGGACGACGTCCTAAGGCGTCAGTCCCCTCTTTTTTTGGTTGGCGGTTTTTCTGCACAAAGACTAATCTACGGCCATGCCAGACCTTCCTTCCGATTCGCCGAGCTCGCAGGCACCGCTGCCCCAGAAGATCGAGCCTGAAGCAGCGACTCGCATGACACGGCGACTGACGTGGTTCTTCGTCGCGCTGACGGTGCTGTTGGTGCTGCGATTCATCCTTCCCGACCTAGCCGAACGGATGCAATATGCGTTGGTTCGTGGTCGGCAACGGGCCGAGTTGGAAGCCGCCAAGACCGGCTTGGAACAGCTTCCTCTCTCTCAGATTTCCCTGGCCTTTGAGTTGATCTCCAAGCGGGTCGCACCCAGTGTCGTGCATATCAATGTGGTCAGTTCGCTCAACACGATTCGCAGTAGCGATCCGAGTGGTCGGTTTCGCGCTCCACGCCCTGAATTGCAAGGACAAGGTTCCGGTGTGATCGTGGATGCTGCCGGTTACGTCATTACCAACCAGCATGTGGTAGCGAATGCTACCGGGATCCTCGTCACGCTCAGCGACGGCCGCGTGGTGGATGGGCAAGTGATTGGTGTGGATGCCGAGACGGATTTGGCAGTAATCAAGGTCGAAGCCGATCGCTTGGAAGCCGCCGAGTGGGGTGACAGCGATGGCCTAGCGGTCGGCGCGATGGTCTGGGCCGTCGGCAGTCCCTTTGGCTTGCAGCACAGTATTACCTTTGGCATCCTGAGCGCGAAGAATCGGGCCGCCATGGCGGGTACCGCGTGGCAGGATTTTCTGCAGACCGACGCGGCCGTCAATCCCGGCAACAGCGGCGGCCCGCTTGTCGACGCGCGCGGCAGAATCATCGGTATCAATTCAGCCATCGTCGGCGACACGTACCAAGGCATTAGCTTCGCGATTCCCAGTCATGTCGCTAGGGCGGTCTATGAGCAATTGCGCGCTGGCGGACGCGTTCAGCGAGGCTGGCTTGGTGCCCAATTGGGTGACGTGACTGAAGAGGCCGCTCGCGAGTTCAACCTGCCCGTCAAACGCGGCGCGTACATTGACGCCGTCGTCACCGATCGACGCCATCCGTCTCCGGCGCAGCAAGCCGGAATTCGTCCCGGCGATATCATCGTGCGGTGGAATGGCGAAACGATTTACGATGCGGCGACCCTGATGCGTTGGGTGGCGGCCGCCCCGATCGGGACCGATGCCGACGTTACGGTCATTCGCGATGGCCGCGAGTTGACTGTCACGGTTCACATCGGCGAGCGCCCGTTGCAGATCAATTAGCCGAGCCGGTCACGACGACACTCGCTGGGCCCGGAGCACGCGATCGTATACGGCCGCGACGCCACGCGCCATCTGTGTGGCGGAGAACTGTTTGGCGTGGGTTTCCAGGGCTCGTTGACGCATGATCGACCAATTGATCCGGCCCGAGACAATACTTTGGATGCCGTTGGCCAAATCCGTCGGATCGCCCGGTTGGGCAACAATTCCATTCACGCCATCATCGATGGCTTCCGGAACGCCCTCGACACGTGTGCCGATCACCGGCACTCCCGCCGCCATCGCTTCCAAGACAACCATGGGCAGACCTTCTCCGAACAAGCTCGGCAGGACGAACAGATCCATGCGAGCCAACTCGGAGGTCACGTCGGACGTGAAGCCCACCCAGTCGATGTCGTCGGTCAGACTCAGGTGTTGGACTTGCTGATGAATGCGGGCTTCGTATTCGGGGGTTTCAAAAGGTCCCACGGCCCTTAACCGCACCGCGACGCCCCGTTGCTTCAAGATCGCGAGCGCGTCGAGCAGAACTTCCAATCCTTTCCGTGGCCGAAACAACGCCACGCTGCCCAATTGCCAACTGCCGTGGGGAAGCTCCGGCGTCCGGCAACTGTCCGTCGCGGGCACACCGTTGGGTACGACGAAGATCCGTTCCGCATCGTAGCCTTGGCGTCGCATGTGGTGGCCGAGACTTTGCGAGACGGTGATCATTCCAGCCACACGCCACAAACTGGTCCGCTCGATGACTTCGTTGACGCGGTTGAGCCAGGGGCGAGTACTATCTCGGGAGGTGGGACTATGGACATGGTAAACCATGGGGACACCCGCCAGTCCGGCGACCAACCGAGCAATCAGAGCGCTCCGCGGCGTGTGTGCGTGAATTAAACGGAACTCGCCTTCTTGTACGATGCGACACAACTTAAAGACGACTCGCAGGTCCAGACGCGTCGCCATTGGCAGCTTGTATAAGGTCGAGTCCTGACATTGCCGCTGGCTGGGAAAGCGATCTGGTTTGAGACAAGCGAACGACACGTCGTAGCCAAACTGCGGTAGGTGTTGCGCCAACAGATCTTGTACCCGTTCCGCGCCGGAGTAATGTTCGCCGTTGATCACATGCAGCACGCGGGCCTTTCGCGTCGGTAGCACGGCGGGCGTAGGGTTCTCGTGGCTGGACTCGCCGACTGTGGGGAGGCGTCCCCACGATAGATCCTCAAACGGCTGTACGGTCTGTGCGGACACGGGGTGGTTCTTCCGATGGCGCGAGATGAATCATGACGTAACGCTATACAATCTTACGTCACGGCTGCGCGCAGCTCGCAAGGGAAGTTTGGAGACTGTGGACGTTTACAAGACAGGAAAAGCGATGGCCGACGGGAAGTGCCTGCCTTTCGATTCGCTCCGCTCAATCGCTCTTGCGAGACCGCTTTTGGCCCTTGCCAGTAGCGCGCGTCGAACGGGGAGCATTCGCATTGTCCTTACCGCGCCGAGCTGCTGGAGGGCTCGCGGCGTGCGCACGCGACTTGCTTCGCGTCGGCGAATCTTGTTCCGTGATCAACCGGAAGTCCAACACGCGTCGATCGACATCCACATGAGCGATTTCAACGCGAATCAGATCGCCCAACCGCAAGGAATTGCCATCGCGATAACCGACCAGGCTATGGGTATCGGGATCGAAACGGTAGCGATCGGTTTGCAGGGACGAAATGTGGATCAGTCCGTCCGCGGGCAGCTCACGTCCACAGGCGAACACACCAAAACGCTCCACACCGGTAATGACCGCGTCCATTTGCTCACCCACGCGTGTGCTCAAATAAGTGAGGAGCTTGACCTTAATCAGTTCCCGCTCGGCCGCCGCTGCGCGCTGTTCCCGCTCGGAACAATGCTCGCCCAGTAACGCTTGTTGATCGAAATCGTTCGCTGGTGTTTGACCGCGCACGAGCGCAGCGACCATCCGATGAATGGTCAAATCGGGATAGCGGCGGATGGGCGAGGTGAAGTGACAGTAATTACGACTGTTCAGCGCGTAATGTCCTTCCACTTCGGGACTGTAGACGGCCTTTTTCATCGCCCGCAACACGGCGTAGTGAACCGCGTGTTCCTCGGGTTTTCCCACAGCCAGCTCAACAATCCGTTTGATCTCGTAACGACTCTCCAAGCTCTCGCATTCGATGCCCAACTCCCGAATGAATTGCGCCAGATTCTTCAGCTTGAGGGGATCCGGGTTCCCGTGCGTGCGGCGTAGGAACGATAGCTCCTTGTCGGACAAGTGCGTCGCGACCGCTTCATTCGCCGCGAGCATGAATTCTTCGATGATCTGATGACTCTCGGTTTGCTTGGTGAGATGGGCACCGCTGACCTTCCCGTCCTGATCCAGATCGATCTTGACTTCGGGGAGCGTCAGTTCGATTGCCCCGCCTTTCAATCGGCGTTTGCGCAGCATCATGGCCAACTCGTGCATCCGCCCGACCAAGTCAAAGACCTTGGGATCAAGCTTATCTCGCCACGGCTCACGATCCGCCAGATAGTCGTCGATCTCTTCGTAGTTGAATCGATGCGCGCTCTTGATCGCGCCGCGAAACAGTTCGGTGCCGACCGGCACGCCCTCGGGAGTGAACTCGATCAAAGCAGCCTGGGTATAACGCACGCGATGTGGTTGCAAGCTGGCCAGATTGTTCGAGATGACTTCGGGCAACATGGGCAGCACGCGATCGGGCAGATAGACGCTCGTCCCGCGGTCGCGAGCTTCTTGATCGAGCGGCGAACCGCTGGGCACAAAGTGCGACACGTCGGCGATGTGCACACCGAGGAGCCAATGGCCGTTCTCCAGCTTCTCGAGTGAGATGGCATCGTCAAAGTCGCGGGCATCGAACGGATCAATCGTCACGATGGTATCGCCGGTAAAATCGCGACGATCCGCACCGATCGATTCATCAAACTTGCTGGCCTGCACGCGGGCGGATTCGAGCACTTCCTCGGGGAATTGATCCGGTAAGTCAAACTCGCGAATGATCGACAGGGTATCGACGCCAGGGGTTCCTCGGGGACCGAGGACGTCGATGATGACGGCTTCGCCATCGCGAGTATGCGAGGGGAAATGCACCATCTCGATGACCACTTTGTCGCCTGGGCTGGCGTTCTTGGCCCCGGCGTCACCGACATAGGTTGGTTGCGCGAAGACCTTGCCATCGACCTGAACAAAGCCCATGTCGCCCTGCTCAAAGTAGACTCCGACAAACTGGTTCTTATCTCGTTCGAGGATCTCGACGATCTCGCCAGAGATCCGTCCTCCTGGTTCCCCTTTCGTCTTGATGCGAACCGCTACGAGATCGCCGTTCGAGGCGTCCATCGTCGACTTTTGGGAAATGTAGATATCTTCGCCCAGCTTCTTCGCCAGATCTGGGTCCTTGGGACGAGCGAAACCAAAGCCTGCGGCCGCCTTGCGGAACGTCCCGGTGATGTAGCTCTTCGGTTTGCCGGTTCGCTCCAGCACGGGCCGCTCACCCCGAGTGGTCGCCTGCACACTCGCTTTTGTCACCAAGTGCTTGGGGCCGTAAGCCAGCTTCCCTTTCTTGGCCAGCCGCTTGACGGCCTTGCGGACATCTGGGATTTGCTCTTTGGGTAGGGCCAGCTTTTTAGCCAGAACTCGC
>JBGTHH010000910.1:0-4567 GCA_041746275.1 Pirellulaceae bacterium
GGCGATGCCGCAGTGCTTCCGGTCTGACCAAGCACCTGCGTGGGCGTCGGAAGTACTTTACGCTCCTTCCACCATTTCAGGCTATTCGGTGGGTTGTTGTCCGGTGGTGCGAAACCCGACTGCGCTTGCGGCGGCGAATCATCCCACTCCAATAATGCGGCTAGATCGCACAGTCGTGGGATTCGCCAGAAGCTCTCCGTGCGTGCGTCCGGTGTGGCATGTTTGTTGTGATGCCCGACGACAATGTCGTGGAACTGATTTACGCAAAGATCCCGAATGTCTTCGATGCCTGAGGGAGACTTTTCGCCTGTTGAGCCAAGACTCGAATAACGGACGGCACGGTCAATCACGTGCAATTGAGGCTTGATACGGACGCTGCCCATTCCCAGCGACTTGCCCATGCCGAGGTGATGCCGCTGATGCGGCGCAAATTGAAGGGCCGTCCATAGAGCACCGAGTTCGACATTCGTCAGGTTCTCGAAGCGGACGCGACCGACGAAAACGGTTTGTGGACAGACGGGGCGGATAATTGTTCGCTGCGTGTCGTTGTGGTTGGCTAGGTTCGATTCGAATGGAGCTTCGCTATTGGCGGACCTCTTGTGCCAATACCGCTTATAGCCGCGAATGATCGTGCCATTTGTTCGCGCGATGGCAGTTTCGCGATTATCCAGCAATACATACTCTTCATCGCCGAGCGGATGGTGATAGTTGCACAGTGTCTTTGGGTCATTCGCAGTGCGAGACCGTCTCATCGAACCATCGCCGTCGTACGCCTCAAGTTCTGGCTGAACAAGGTAGTGCTGAAATGCTGTCGGTTTCGGGCCACCGAGTATCATCGGCGATCGAAGACCAGCTTCGCCGTCATCCAAAAACGGTGTAGAACTCTGCCCATTCCAGCGTGCGTCCTCAAAATACACGCGGCCCTTGATCGCAGGACACACATCCACACTGCCGAAGATGGCTTGCCCCAGGTCGACAACTCCCGAGTCGCGAACCGAATGAGGAATGAACATGCCGACGGAACCTGGATAGGGCAAACGAAACATCATCGTCGGGCCGAAAAAGACAAGATCGCTGCCGTTCATCAGATAAAAGACAGGACTCGCGTCGTTGCCCGCCGGGAAAAGTCGGCGTGTAGGAATGCCGCGTGAAATTTCGCGGTCGTCTTCGTAAAGCCGACGAAGTTCTTTTGAAATTGGGATTTCGAGCGCCGTGAAATTCGGTCCGAAGATCACACAATGCATGTGTTTCTGATGCGGACGTGGCGATTGTCCCCATGGTTTTCCCATGTGGCCAGATTCCACAAGCCAACCGTCCACCAGCGCGGGATCAGAGCACTCGCTGCCGGGGACTCGCGGAATAATTCGCGCAGCCAGCGCCAAAGCGAGCGTCAAATTTCCAGGTCCGCGCATTCCGCGATTTGACGTTACTCGCTCCGCAGGCTCGACCCAAACGGCGTGAACGCGTTGTCGTCCTTCACCTCCAATCACCGCCCGAGCCGTGGTGTATTCCACATGCACGAACGATTCGCCGTGGTATTCCTGAGCAGGCCGGATAAACCAGTCACCGCCACGATGAATAAGATATCCGCCTTTCAGATCCGGGCTTGGATAGTCGAACTCCATGTCGGGAATCGAGGCGTGATTTTGTCCCAGCGTTTGCCCTCGGTACTCAATTCCCAGCGACGTGGAGTCGCCTACCGCACGGTAGACCAACTTGTGATCCGAAAACCATCCATTGGGCAGCGCGGCGTGCGCCAGGATTTCCACCAGCGAGCGAACCATGCCGCGCAGAGTGCTTCCCGGCAGGACCGGAACGTTTGGATCGCCGTGGTGGAAGAAATCCTGCCGGTGCCGATTACGACGTGGTTCTTCTTCGGCTGAATGTTCGGCGGCCGGACCACAACGCACGTACAGCGGAGTTTCGGCCGTGATTTCCAAGTCGATCCAACCGCTATGTGTGTCCGACAAGTACTGGTCGTGGTGCTCCCAAGGACCGCTGCCGTCCGGCAAGCGCGGAGCGGCAAGCACGGCTTGTGGCAACGGAACGAAGTTGTAGGGCGCTACCGAACCACGTTGCTCGATGTTCGTCGGGTCGACGTGTTGCGGCAAGCGTGTCGAAACGGGATTGTCGGGCATGGTTTCATCCTTCGAGAGGTTCTCTAAGCGAATTTCAGTTCGACGAGCCGAGAAGCGGCGACGCGAATCAGGCCGTTTTCGTCGCATGTGAAGTAATGCCGCACGAGCAGTCGTAGCGGCCAATGTCGCTGGAGATCACTGCCGTAATCGTCCGGCTTTACCCTCCAAGGCACTGCATGGCGAGCACCACGCCGATCCCCGATGAGCGTGAAGCGGGAGCCACCCACTCCTTTCGCCGTTTGACTTTCAAGTACGCGGTCCCCCAACACCAAGTACTCCTCCTCTTGCCGACGTAGCGGGTCGTTGTCCGGGAGCGGAGTCGGCAGATCGGTCACCTCGCGACCGAGAAACTTATCGTCCGTTCGCCAAAACAACAGTTCTCGTTGAGGGCCGAACAACCTCAATTGTTTCAGGTTTTCCTCGCCAAGCATCGGAACAACGCCGGGAAACTCGTCGGTTGCGAGTCTCCACTGGCCGGCGTCGCGGCATCCCCAAACGACGCCATCATCACAGTAAGCAAGGAGCCATTGGAGCCCTTCGTGGCTGGGGACGGGCTGGTCGCCGCGCGTGATGTGGTTCAGGCAAGCACGGCACGAGGGTGGTTCAAGAGGAGTGAGTTCACAATCCGCTAGTGACAAGGGGTGTGTGGTCGTCATGCTGTCGTTGTCTCCTGCGAATGAGTCGAATCGGAAACCGGCGATATCCGTGGAGGAGCTTCGTGGAATTCGCGAACCAATGCGTTGAGCTGTTCCATCGTGGCCGCGTCAGACGGTTGCAATGGATCGAACACGACGGGCGACTCCACGTCCGGCACCAAGATTTCCGCAGTTCCTTCGACGACACCGCGTCCGACGGAACTCGATCCGCCAAGTGCGAGGTCGCCCGTCAACAAGTCTTTCAAGACGAGCAGCAACAGACCGATTTCTCCCGCCTGCGGATCGCGAAGTTCCAACGTCATCGCGACCTGGCCACCGTAAACTGGTTCTTCGTCAAACAACGCACCATCGACGACGCCGCTCGTGAAACGATCGATACGAATACGAGTGGGACGCAGCCGAGCGGGCTCCGAATCGGGCGACGATCCAGCGATAGGTTGCTCGCTGGTGCGTAATCGCGAAGCGCGAAGCGACTTTCGCTTGCCGCGTCCTGAATGCTCGGATCGTGGCGTTCGGCTCCCGAATACGGCGTCCACCCATGCCTCGCAATCGCCTTGTCCGCGGCGAACGAATCGGGCAATGCGCAAGGCCCTTGATCTTATGGCTCCCGCGAGGCTGGTTCCGGACAACACAGGGCGGCCACCGGATCGGAGGTGAACCGCGTCGGGCGAATCGGCCTCCGTTCCGGAACTGCGAATCAATAGGCCGCCGCGAGACCGCAGTCGGACCGTTACGAGCAGTCGGCGGCGATGGTCCGGTTCCCGATTGATTTGCAAGTCCGGGAATGCTGACCGCATGGCGTCGGCGACGCAATTGTTGCGAACCGACGTTGGAATTGGATTTTCATGTTCGCTTGACAGCCAGTCGGTCCATCCGCCGGGCGTCGATAGGTCGTAACGCCGCACTGCCCACTGCCGGGCGCGGCACATGCCGTATCCGCGATTCTTTCGGGCACCGAGCCGAATGTCGCCGGATTGCAGTCCGTCCAAGGCGGTCGCGAGACACGCCAATTGCACATCTCGCTCACCGCCATTCGCGACCAGCAGTTCGAAGCGAATAGGGAAGACGACGCCGGCGGGAATGACCTCGCAGTCGAATTTCAGTCGCTTGGCAGCTATCCCTGATTTTGGGTCGATTGCCACACCGTCGCGTATCTCGCTCTCGCACTCTTCTCCTCGAGAATCGAACACGATCAGCGAACTTTGGCTTCCGTCATCATCGCCCCGATTGCTACCAAACAATTGGGCGGCGCGGGATTGGTTGGTTTCTACTTGCCCGAATTCGAGCAAGCGATCGTTCACGTAGTCTCGCAAGGCCCCGGCGAGCGATGCGCCGGTCAACAACGGACATCCGCCCACGCGATCGCGCACGAGCGGCAAGTCCACCGAATCGCCTTCTTCACCATTCCCGAAGTGAGCGGCCGAATCGAGGACCAACTGTCCCACGATTATCCAACGTTCTATGAATTCGCGGATATTTGCCCGTCCGTCTCGACTTGATCCGGCAAGAGCGTGCGTCGTGTCATTCGTTATCGGCATGCGTATACTCCTGTTCTCGCAATTTGATTCGGCGCAGCGTCGCCAGGAATCCGTCAAGCAATAGAACTCGCCATCGCGGCTGTTGCTCTTCGGCACAAAGCCAACTCAAGGCGAGATCCGCCGTTTCATCGTTGCCGTTCGTTGGCGGCACGAAATGAAGCTGTTGGGCCAGCCGACGGCAATTGACCAAGGAACCAATGTCGGCTGCCGAAGATGCTCCCGTGGCGAACTCGGT
>JBGTHH010000911.1:0-5617 GCA_041746275.1 Pirellulaceae bacterium
CCAGCAGTTCCACGACAACATTCGGACTGGTGACTATCTCCTGCGTCATGATCACGATCGCGAATGACACTACATAGTTGGCCAGATTGTTGCCGACCAGCGACGTGGCGACGAACAAAGCCGGATTGTTGGTCAACCAGAGCAGCCCTCGCGCCACCGGATCGCCCGCCAAACCGTCCAGCACCAATCGGACTCGAGTCACGCGATAGAAGCCGGTCTCCGACCCGCTAAAAAACGCGCTCAAGGTCATACCGATCACAAACAGCACCAAGCCCACGATCATGGTGAGGCTCTCCGCTCGACCAAGTGCAATTCGATAAGCATGTGGCCGCGTTGAGGTGCTTCGAGAACCTTCATCTGAAACGGCCCCCAGTCGCAGACATCGCCATCGGTCGCTAAACGCCCCAGCCGCTCTTGGATCACACCACCGATTGTGACATTTTTGCTGGATGGAAACGGAACGTCCAAATAACGCGACAATCGGCGTAACGGAGTCACGCCTGCCACCAACCATTTATTGGGACCGAGATCGTGAATGGGCTTTTGATCCAACAGCATCTTGCTGCGGCTGGGACTGTAGGAAAACACCGTGTCCAGAACATCCTCATACGTCAAGATCCCACTGGTCTCGCCATACTCGTTCACCACCACGGCCACCTGGCGACTGCGGCGCTGCATTTCCTGCAGGGCATCCGCCACGGTGGCACACCAAGGCAGGTAGATGACCGGATCGGCGTAGTGCTCCAAGCGTTCCTGGGGAACGTCGAACAGTTCCTTCAAGTGAATCGCCAATTCGACCTCTTCGCTGTCGGGTTCGGTGATCAACAGATAGCCACTGGGCGTCATGCGGCCATTCAGGTCCGCCAAGGATACCGGTGGGCGAAACGTCAAGAACTGCGTGCGCGGTCGCATCCACTCGTCGACCCGGATGTCCGACAGCAGCACGATGTTGCGGAGCGCTGCTTGTTCTTGCCGAATCAACTGGGCGTCCGAGGTCGACAAAGCAATTGCGCGTTCCAGATCGGAAACCTCCAGGTAGGGTTCGCTTTTAAAACCAGGCCAGATCATGCGTCGCGACAGCAACGTCACTAAACGCAGCAAGGGCACAAACGGATCAAGCACACGCACGGACAGTGATAACGGCAGTCCCAGCCAACTCGCGAGTCGGTAGTTGATGAGCACGCCAAAGCTTTTCGGCAGCATCTCACTGAAGAAGATCACCGCCAGCAACGATACGGACGCGAACGCCGCAGGAACCGTGTGCCCCATGTCCGGGTCGTCTTCAAGACGCAGGCCCACTACGGCTACGATCGCGAAGAAGGTCATATTGATGACAAGGTTCCAGAAGAGGATCGCCGCCAGCAAGCGATCGGGATCGTCCAACAGTCGGGCCGCGCGCCGCTGCGAGGCGTTCCCCGCCGCCAGGCGTTCGCGATCACCGACGCGCAACGAGAACAGAGCGGCCTCGCTGGCGGAGAAAAATCCGGAGAACCCCATCAGAGCCAGCATGGCCACCAACCAGGGCACGAGTTCTAACGCGATATTCATAGGCCGGAATCCGGCAGGAGCCATTGGAACCGAGCTTCTCGGCGTCGTCGGCACGTTTTGCGCCGCAATCACAGATAGGCACGCGACCACGCCTGTCCTGCGGTTTAGCCGTCATCTCCTCCAGTTCGTGTACGTCCCATCGCGAAATCGAATTCACCGATCGCGGGCACCAACATGGCGGTCGTGGTAAATCCATAAGTTCCTGATAAAACCAGAAAAATGGTCAACTCGCGATTGCCGAGCACAAAGCTCACGATGGCGAAGAAGGTCGCCATGGGCAACAACAGCGAGGCCCAGAAGATCGCTGGCGAGGGATTGCGGCTGCCCAGCGCCACATACAGCCCCACGCTGCCGCCCCCGATGAAGGCCAGGAAAGGCGCATATTGCCCCTGAAACGAACCGCTGAACGAAACCATGATCGCGAGGCAGGTGACGACTCCCACGAACAAGAAGAAGACCGCTCCGAGACTGACACCAATGGCCGTCCTGGAATTGGAATAAGTCATGCCGCAGTGCAGACCCAAGACGGCCACGAACACATCCATCACGCTGAGGCCGCCGAGTAGGTAGAGCAGATTCTCGGCATCGATCCCTTCTTTCCACCACAGGACCAACGCCAAGGCCATGGGCAACAGGACCATTTCCTTGGTCACCCACAACACTCCTAACAGCTTGCCCAACACGAATTCCTTGGGGGAGATGTCGGTGGCTAACAGCAGATCCAACGCCTGACCATCGCGTTCGTTGGTGACTGCGTTGACGGCCAAGGCGTTGATAATCACCAAGCTTACTAGGAAGAACGGCGTGAGTGATGTGGCCGCCACGGGAACGATTCCCGCGTTCGACCGCTGCGTCGCCGCACCGGTGGCGATGGCCCAGTACAACGCTCCTGCGGCCATCGTAAAGAAGAGGAGGTAGGCCAGACGAATGATCAGCACTTTGCGACCGTAGGCCCAGGTACAAACTTCACGCCACAGAATCGGATTGTCCCAGACTTCCCGAGATGCTGAAACGGCCTTACGCCGCGCGTCGACATGTTGCTCCCGAGCCACCTCGGCCACCTTCTGCTTATCGGACTGTGACCGATGGAGCTCCGATAAATCGTGTTCGGCGCCCCAGATGCTGACTTGTTCGCTTTCGTCCGTCTGACCGGGCCGACGTTCCCGCGAGGGATTCCACACGCGGACACGAAGAATGGCCCAGCCATTCAAAGCGGCCGCCAACCCCAAAGACGCGAGGACGTACAAATTCACGCCGTCCGCAAGGAACGAAAGCCAGTCCGCACTGGCCAATCGGGGTTGTGCCCCCGCGTGAATGGCTCGAAACGGACTGAAGGCCGTGGCCCACGTTTCGCAGGACAATCCCGCTAGTGACTTAAAGGCGACTCCCGCATGAATCACTTCCCAGATGGCGCACCACAGAACGATACTGAGTGCCGTTAGTGCCAGGGTTTGAAACGTCTTTTCACGCCATAGGCCCAACATGCTGCCCAGGCTGCCGGCGGCCAGGGCCGTCGTAACGGTGATGAGAAAGACTCGTAAGACTTGCGCTTCGGAGACACCGCCCAACAATGTCACCAAGAGGAAGACTGGTAGCGCGGCGAGAATCATGGCGAAGATTTCGAGCAGACTCGCCAGCAGCTTGCCCACCACGAGTTCGCAATTACTTAGACGCGTCATCAACAACAGGATCAAAGTGCGACGGTCCTTTTCCTGCGAGACGGCACTGGCCGTACCGAAGGCGGCCAAGAAGGTAATCAAGGCGAGTTGGACCGGAGCCAAGATCTGAAACAGCAAGGCCCCGAACCTCGCCATATCCCCCACGGTTCGAATGATCTGCACCCCGGCCAGCACAAACCACGCCGTGCAGATCAGGACCAATAAGACCAGAACGTAGATCGTGCGATAGACATAATGACGTGGACGCCGCGGGGTGGTCGCCGCCTCGCGGTAAAAGACTGGTCCCACAAACACCTTCAGAACTCCTACGGCCGACTCCCAGGTGCGGCAGTTCCAGAACGACCACCATGGTAAGCCTATTGATGAGGTGCCATTATAGTCAGCGATAGCGAAGCTTGCCGAGGAGCCTTGTGACCGCTGGCCGATTCTTTCTCAATCGGCGAAACTGGTGTCGACCACGGGGCTTAGGACGAAAACTCGAAAAAGTTCTCCCTCTCGCAACAATAACCGGCGGCCTTCGCGCATCTATTTGAACAGACGCCCTTGGCTGGCACGGCAGGAACGAGACCTTGAGTGCCGCTGACGAAGGCAAACTTGATCCCGCGATCGTGGCGGCCTTGTTCGAGGAACATGCTGAGGAATTACAGCGGTTTCTCGCGGGTGTGCTGCGTGATCATCAGTTGGCGGATGACGCGGTTCAGGCGGCCTTTGCCCGCATGGTGGAACGAGGACACGAGACGAAAGTAGAGTCGCGAAAGGCTTGGTTGTTTCGCGTCGCCTACAACGAGGCGTTGGCGGTTCGGCGTCGTCAGCAGGTTGGCAAGGGTGTTCTGGAACGGGTGGCTTGGAAACTGGAGCCACAGACGACGGAAGATGTGCTCGTTCGACAGGAAGACATCGAACGAGTGCAGACGGCTCTGAACGACTTGCCTCCCGATCAGCAAAGCGTGGTTCGTATGAGGATTTATGAGGAAAAAACCTTCGCCTGCATTGCGAAGGAATTGCGGATTCCCTTAGGGACGGCCTTGGGACGTATGCGGGCCGCACTCGCCAAGTTGCGAGTTCAGATCGAGAACCCTCGGATCGACGACTAAGGCCCCCTGCGGCTCAGGTAATGAACATGAAGGCAAATTACGCACAACTCGAATGGCTCGCCTTTCGTTACATCGCGGACGAGCTCACCGATGACGAGAAGGTCGCTTTTGAAGAGCGACTGTTAACCGACCAATCGGCCCGGGAGGCGGTGGCCGAGATGGTAAGGCAGACCCAGCTTGTTTCGGAGGCATATTCGGCCGCCGCGGCTGGGATGGTTTCTCCCGCTTCTTCGACGCGTCGCTGGCACGATGTCGTTTCGTTGCGCAGTGCGGTTAGCTTATGCTCCAGTTTGGTCTTGCTTGTCGTGGTGCTACTAACCGTCGAGCGGTGGACGGAATCCGATTCGTTCTCGCGGTTTACCGTCGACAACATACCTAGGTCCACGGAGGATTTGGCTTATGCTTGGGCGGAGACGCGAGGTCAGCTCACCGAACTGCAGTTGACATCCATCGCCGATCTTCCTGACCCGCCTGAAGTCCTCCTCGTCGGCGATTTCCGCACGGACCGCGAAGATATCTCAGTCACACCGAGTTGGATGTTGGCGGCGTTGGCCGAGATGACTAACAACATGAACCTCGATCCGGAAGTACAGGAGTAATCCGCCCGTGCGAGCCTTGCTGTACCTGATCGTCGTTGTCGCGGTGTCGGAGTCGATGTCGTTCGAGTCAGCCAGGGCTGACAGCGATGGCAAGAAACCCGCGATCAAGGCAGAACGTGCTGCGATTACTAAGGCCCAGGAGGCTGCGGCGATCAGTTTTGTCAAACAGCATCACCCCGAGCTCTTCGAGTTGATTAAGTATTTGCAGATGGGTATGCCGCGTGAGTATGAGCAGGCGATTCGCGACCTGTCCCATACTAGCGAGCGACTGGCCCAAATCGAGAAGCGCGATGTCGATCGTTATCAACTCGAGTTGCGGCTGTGGCAGGCCGAATCGCGTCGACAATTGCTGACCGCTCGCCTGCAAATGGATCCCGATGAGGCTTTGATCAGCGATTTGCGTAACACGTTACAGCAAGAGCTTGAACTCGCGACCAACATTGCCCGTCACGAACGTGACCGGCTGGCAAACCGTCTCGAACGGCTCAATGAGCAGATCGAGAACCAAGTCCAGAATCGCGACACGCTGGTGGAACGCAAACTCTCGACGTTGACGAAAGCCGCCAAGGCTTCCGAGCGTAAGACCCAGGCTAAGACTCGCAGGACTCCAACCACGAAGACTAAGAAACAACCTACCTAGCCACGCTGCCGTTGCGGCAGCCTGCCTTCATTAAGACACGCCCTAATTTTGGGAGGG
>JBGTHH010000912.1:0-1570 GCA_041746275.1 Pirellulaceae bacterium
GAGGTTATGGATCGTGCGGTGCGTTATCAGCAGACGAAGCATCTTGTTCCGCACGCCGCGTTACCGCAGCGCGTCCGTCGCGGGACCACCTCGGTCGATTGAGTGATCGGAAGTTAAAGTCGTATGGACATTTCCAGCCTCGTGGGATTCTTGCTCGCCTTCGCCCTCATTATCGGGTCGATGATGATGGGTAGCGCGCCCATGTCGGCCTTCATCGATATTCCGTCGTTGATGGTCGTCATCGGAGGTGCCCTGGCCGCGGCGATGATCTGCTTTCCGTTGAAAAGCATGCTGGCCACGCCCAAGGTCATGATGAAGGTGTTCCTGTCCAAACCGACTGATGTCAAGGACATGATTCGGCAGATCGTCAGCTTGGCGGAAACGGCTCGTCGCGACGGTCTGTTGGCCTTGGAAGGACGCTTGGAGGAAGTGACCAATCCGTTCATCAAGCTGGGCATCCAGATGGCCGTGGACGGGACGCGGCCCGAGGTGATCGAGGACATTCTCAGGACCGAAATCGACGCCATTTCGACCCGCCATCGCGATGGGAAAGCCGTCATGGATCAACTGGGCCGCTTCGCGCCCGCCTATGGCATGATCGGAACCCTGATGGGCTTGATCATGATGTTGAGCGACATGTCGGATCCATCCAGCATTGGTTCGGGAATGGCCGTGGCGTTAATTACGACACTGTACGGTGCCATCGTGTCGAATGTCGTGTTTATGCCATTCGCGGAGAAACTGAGCTTCAACAACAAGGTCGAACTGAACGCGTTGGAGATCGTTGTCCGCGGCGTGATGGCCATCCAGTCCGGAGAGAATCCGCGCGTGATCGAGCAGAAGCTATACACGTTTCTTCCGGCGAAACAGCGTCCACGCGAGGAAGCTGCGTAGCAGCTTGTTGAGAAAGGGGCTGTTGCATGGCCATAGAAGAAGAATCGTCCGCCGGTGCGATTCCCGAATGGGTTGTGACGTTTGGCGATATGATGTCGCTGCTACTGACCTTCTTCATCATGTTGGTATCGCTCAGCGAAATGAAGGAAGAGGAAAAGTATCAAGCGCTCGTCGATTCGATGCGTCAGCATTTCGGCCACGCCAACTCGCAGGCCAGCTTGATCCCGGGTGATCTCCGTCCCCGCAACTCAAAACTCGCAAAACTGGCGACCATGGGGCGCGCCAAACGCCTCGATACGATGCGCGGCGGCGATAAGGCGCAGGCTCCCGTCGGTGACCATCCGCGCGTGATGATAGTCCGACCTGGTACGAAGACGGGCATTGGAACGGTCATCTACTTTGAGGAAGGGTCCGCCGAATTGACGGATACTCACCGCGAAATCTTGGCCCAACAAGCCGTGGTGTTGCAAGGCAAGTCGCAAAAGATCGAGATTCGCGGTCACACGTCCCACAAACCGGTCACGCCCGAGAGTAAATTGCGCGATAACTGGGACTTGGCGTACGAACGAACGCGAAATGTTATGCAATACTTGATTGCGGAGTTGCAAATTGACGAGCGGCGCATTCGCTTGGCCCCCGCCGGAGCGAACGAACCCGCACACATTGGCACCGATGA
>JBGTHH010000913.1:0-3831 GCA_041746275.1 Pirellulaceae bacterium
GATCATGCCAAACTCACCTTCGCGGGCCACCTGTCTTGCCAGACGGTACATCCCTCGGGATTGCAGGCGATGCTCGAAGAGTTCTTTGGGCTGCCCACGATGATTCACGAGTTTGTCGGACATTGGCTGCGGCTGCCGGAGGATTGTGTGATGCGATTGGGCGTGTCCACTCGCACGGGCAAGCTGGGCGATACCGCAACGCTGGGTACGCATGTCTTTGATCGGCAGCAAAAATTTCAACTTACTTTGGGGCCAATGCCACTGGCCCACTACCGCGGCTTCCTGCCGGGCGGCACGAGCCTCGCACGACTGATCGCGATCATCCGCAATTATGTCGGCGATACCCTACTATGGGACGTACGGCTCGTCCTCGATCAGCGAGAAGTCCCGCCCTTGCGACTGGGCCAGATCGGCCAACTGGGGTGGACTACTTGGCTGGGCCGCGAGTCGCAACATGGTGACGCTGACGATTTGGTGTTGGCACCGGTCGCGGCGAGCCACGCCACAGCGGCATGAAGGATGAGTTGGTTTTACTTTCGGAACGGTGATCGCTACATTGTCAACATTCCCACTTTCGCCCGCCATTGAGGAGTTCGTCGGTGCCAGATATCAGTCGCGCTAATCTGTTCGGTAAGTTGAATTCACTAGGCTACAAGGCGATCGAAAGCGCCACCACCTTCTGCAAGCTGCGCGGTAACCCGTATGTCGAGTTGGTTCACTGGCTCCATCAGCTTCTTCAGTTACCCGACTCCGATTTGGTACGCATCATTCGCCACTTCGGCATCGAGCCAGGCCGTTTGTCCAAGGATCTGACTGACTCGCTCGATCAATTGCCGCGCGGCGCGACTTCCATCTCCGACTTGTCGTCGCATGTGGACGACGCCGTGGAACGCGCGTGGGTCTACGCCACGTTGCTGTTTGGCGATTCCAAGGTGCGCACGGGACATTTGCTCGTGGGGATGCTGAAAACGCGTTCTCTCAAGAGTGCTTTAATCGCCATCTCGGCCGAGTTCGACAAGATCAAGATCGAGACGTTGGTCGATGACTTTGGCAAGATCGTCGGCGGCTCGCCCGAGGACGCGTTACAAGCTCAGGACGGTTCCCGCGTGGGTGGTGGTGCCGCGCCTGGGGAAGCCAGTGGGGCCATGGCTCCCGCCGCGATGGGAAAGCAGGAGGCGTTGGCCAAGTTCACCGTCGATCTGACGGAACAGGCGCGCAATGGCGAGATCGATCCCATCGTCGGACGCGATGAGGAGATCCGCCAGATTATCGATATCCTGATGCGCCGTCGCCAGAACAATCCGATCCTGACGGGCGAAGCGGGCGTCGGCAAGACGGCGGTCGTCGAAGGCTTTGCGCTGCGGTTGGCGTCGGGCGACGTCCCGCCCAGCATGCGCGATGTCAGCCTGCGTTCGCTGGACGTCGGTTTGCTGCAAGCCGGAGCGAGCATGAAGGGTGAGTTCGAGCAGCGTTTGAAGCAAGTGATCGAAGAGGTGCAGGCCTCGGAGAAGCCGATCATCCTGTTCATCGACGAAGCACATACGTTGGTCGGCGCGGGAGGGGCCGCGGGAACCGGCGACGCCGCGAATCTGTTGAAGCCCGCGCTGGCGCGAGGCACCTTGCGCACCATCGCGGCGACGACCTGGGCCGAGTACAAGAAGCATATCGAAAAAGATCCCGCGCTGACGCGCCGGTTCCAAGTGATTCAAGTTCCCGAGCCCAGCGAGGCGAAGGCCATCTTGATGATGCGCGGCATTGCCTCGTCCCTGGAAAAGCATCACCGCGTGCAGATCCTGGACGAAGGTTTGGAAGCCGCCGTCAACCTGTCCCATCGCTACATTCCCGCGCGCCAGCTTCCCGACAAGTCCGTCAGTGTGCTCGATACGGCCGCCGCCCGTGTGGCAATCAGTCAGCACGCGGTCCCGGCCGAGGTGGAAGATTGCCGCCGCCGCATCGAGGCTTTGGAAACCGAACAGCAGATCATCGGCCGGGAGAAGGCGGTGGGCGTACGGACCGCGAGTCGCGAAGCGGCCACCACCGAACGACTGACCGAGGAACGCAGTCGCCTGGTCGAGTTGGAGGAACGCTGGAAGCAAGAGCGGGATTTGGTGAATCAGATCCTCAAGGTGCGCGAGGTGCTGCGCGCGGCGACCGGCAAGGTGGAAGGCACCGCCAGTGACTTGGAGGCCGAGGCGGATGCCAAGGCGGGAACCACCAAGATCGAGGCGGGACCGGCGGCCAAAAAGCGTGAACTCACCGAGCCAGAGCGCGAGAAGCTGTTAAGCAAGCTGCACGATCTGCAACAACAACTGGCGACGCATCAGGGCGATCGGCCGCTGATCCTACCCAGCGTGGATGCCCAAGCCGTGGCCTCGGTGGTCGCCGATTGGACCGGCATTCCGGTCGGCCGCATGGTCAAGGACGAGTTGCAGACCGTGCTGCGACTGGCCGACATCATGAACGAACGCGTGATCGGGCAGAAGCACGCACTGGACATGATCGCCAAACGCATTCAAACGTCCCGCGCGAGCTTGGACAACCCGAACAAACCGATTGGAGTGTTCATGTTGGCGGGGCCTTCGGGGGTGGGAAAGACCGAGACCGCCCTGACCTTGGCCGAAGCCCTGTACGGCGGCGAGCAGAACGTGATCACGATCAATATGAGCGAGTTCCAAGAGGCCCATACGGTCTCGACGCTCAAAGGCGCTCCTCCCGGATATGTGGGCTACGGCGAAGGCGGCATTCTGACCGAGGCCGTGCGCCGCAAACCTTACAGCGTCGTCTTGCTGGATGAAGTGGAAAAGGCGCATTCGGACGTCCATGAGATTTTCTTCCAAGTCTTCGACAAGGGGATCATGGAAGACGGGGAAGGTCGCCTGATCGACTTCAAGAACACACTCATTCTGCTGACGACCAATGTGGGGAGCGAGTTGATCATGAATCTGTGCAAGGACCCGGAACTGATGCCTGAACCCGAGGGAATTGCGCGAGCGCTGCGCGAGCCGTTGCTGCAAGTCTTCCCGGCCGCGCTGTTGGGGCGCATCGTCACGATCCCCTACTATCCGTTAAGTGACGAGATGATATCGAGCATCATTCGGCTGCAATTGGGTCGCATCGAGCGACGAATTGCCGAGAACCACAAGGTTCCCTTCACTTACGATGATGAAGTCGTGCGGTTGATTAAGAATCGCTGCACGGAGCTAGAAAGTGGCGGACGGATGATCGACGCGATCCTGACCAACACCATGTTGCCTCGCGTTAGCCGCGAGTTCCTCAACCGCATGGTCGAAAGCCAACCGCTGGCCCGCGTCCACATTACCGTGAACGATGGCGAGTTCGAATATACGTTTGACTAGTCTGGTCCGATCAACTAACCGTACTACGAGGCGTCCCATGGCGAATACCAGCTCGACACTCCGCGTCAAAAGTAAAGACTTGCTCGATCCCAGGGACTATCCCGATGCCGCGGGCGTCGTCGAAATCAAACCACTGGTGGTGGACTTCGAGGTCGTGTTCGAGAGCGGGCAGTCTGAGTTGCAACTCAAGGCCGCCGATAAGGCCGCCAGCGGCGTGTTGAGGAAGTATCAGGGCATGATTTCCAAGCAACTGTACGAGGCTCTGGATCGCGTCCTCAAAAGTCACGAAGCTGATAAAACCGATGATAAATCGGCTTTTAAAACGGCGGCCGGCATTTTGAAAAAGGCTAACTCCTACATCTCGGAACTGATGGGAGATCTGCGCGTTGACATACGAAAGGGGATTGCGGATACACTCGGTCTCAAGGCCAAATCGCTGCAAACCATCGGCTCGGTAAAGTTCAAGGAACTCGAG
>JBGTHH010000914.1:0-3416 GCA_041746275.1 Pirellulaceae bacterium
GGACCCCGGATGCAAGCCTAAATCGGCGTGATCGTGGCTATAGCAGTCCTCGACCAACACGTCGTGGCAGATTTGGAAGCTGATCCCGTCGCCGTTGTAATGCCGTGCTTCCACGTGACGAATCGTGAATCGATTGCAGTCCTGCAAGAAGATACAGCCGGCATAATTGCCGTCCAGTCGCTCGTTATTATCGCGGTTGCCGTCCAACGCCAGTTGTTCGATCACGACATCCGCCGTGTGCTCGCTGGTTAGCAGCGGGAACAACGAGGCGCAGGTCGGCTTGCCCGATAACCACAAGTTTTCGCGCAGGCCGCGATCGAGCTTGAAGCGATTGCCTGAGCGCGCGATCAACTGGCGTTTGATGACCGTCACACTCCCGTCATGGGGATTCGTGGCTCGCAGTACGACGCCGTCGCCGACCTGGAAGCCGCTGGCGTCTTCCAGCGTGATTTCGCGATCGTACCAATCCGAGTCGCGGGACAGCGGAGTGGTCACCGAAGCGGGCTTGGTGAGAATGGTCTCAGGGCCACTCCCCAACAACCGTACTCGCGATGGCAACACCACCGCGCTGCGCAAGGTAAACGTGCCGGGCAGCAAGTGGACCGTCCCGCCACCCAGTCGCGCGACGTAATCACATGCGGCTTGGATGACTTTGTCATTGGTTCCCACCAAATCGGCCTTCCCTGGGCCGACCGAAACCGTGAGCTGTTCGTCCCACTGCGGTTCGTGCCGATCATCGCCATCGGTGGCCCGCGGATTGGTTACGTGTATTTCCTCCTGTCCTCGTAGTAGGGCTCCCCAAGCGGGCAGCGTGAATGCCGCAGCCGCCGTTTGCAGGAACGCACGCCGCCGCCATCGCCGGTCTTTGGAACGCGAACAAGCCATGTCACCATCTCCCACTCGGGTCAATCCAGATGTCGCAACTCGACTGATCATAGAACAGTCCGCAGCCCGTGGCTACAATCGCTGCGTCGTCAGACGTTTCCCATCACGAACTCTTTGAGGGCGCGACCAGCGAGCGCTAGGAGTTCGGCGGCACTAGCGCGTTGTGGCGTCCTCGACGATACAAATTTCGTCGTCGGTCAGGCCGTACAGTTCATACACCATCCGATCAATCTCGCCATCCGTCGCCTCGACCTGACGACATGCTTGAGTGCGAATTCCAATCAGTCATTATCCTTTCTTTGCCGGTAGGAGCGGCGCGGTCAGCTTTTGATATAGCTTAAAGAGATACTCCACCCGATTCCGCTCGTTCGGGAACGGCTGGTCGCGGTAACAGCGATCAACGGCCCGATCTAACTTCGCGTGAGCCTTAGCGAGATTAGCGGGCATTGAAATCGGATCATACAAATCGGCCAAGGTCGCCTCAGGATGCAACTCGCGGGCATCCAGCACTGATTGGGCTGCGGACTCTACTGTTTGGCGTTTCTTGTCGCTCAACTTCTGGGGCCAGGGGTAGTTATTGTAGACCAACTTTGCCGAGTATCGGTAGTCTGATTTCAATCGCCCGCCAACATATCGCACCCACGACATGTGCATGGTGGAAGAAAGTATGCCGAAATGGTAGAGCGTAGCGCTACGAAGAATGAAAACAAGATCGCTGCATAACACGTTCGCGGCCATGAATCCCATTGGGATGAATTGTCGGCGTTCAGACGACACCTTGGGCACTACCAAATAGCTTCGCTTAGGCATGTTTTCGACGTGGAATCGGGTTGGCCGTTCCGCCAGTTTTTTTGTAGGTGCGCTATCGCTCTTCAGCCGAAACTCGCGAACTGCTGCCACTCGTTCCATCGCAAGTGGCATCGCTCGGAGTTTGTCAGGCTCGCAATCGCCAAGCCAAAGGCACCAGCGGGGAGTGCGATTGATGAACTCTTTGGAGCCATACCATCGCTTGAAGAATCGCACACTGTTAGGTTCTTGTTTGACGAACTCGGCTTTCTCTTCATCAGTAAAGAGGTAGTTACCGTCGTCAATCGGCTTGTTGCCGATGCCGATTTCTGGAACTTCGCAGAGCGGATGAGAACGGTTTGTAACCGCCAGATTCGGCCCCTCTACCAGATAGGGGCTGATGTTCGTCGCAGTGCTGACACTCGGCTCCCCTCGAATCGACTCGTAATCATATAAAAGTCGCTGTCTCGACGCGCTGGACCCAAACCCAATGATAACAACGTGGACATGAGCCTTGCCCCTTGCTTCGCTCTCCCACGCAAACGTTCGATGACAGAATTGAATTGAGATGGCGTATTTCTTAAACAACTCATTCCACAAAACGCCTACCTGCTCGCCTTGAGAGATCGAATTCGTCGAAACAAAGGCTACGGGAATATCCTTTCCTTGAATATACCGAGCGGCTTTGAAGTACCAGCCGGTAACATAGTCCAATAGACCCGCGCCTTTTATCTTACCGCTGACGTCGTTGATTTCCGCTCTTTGCCGGTTGGACTGGTACTTGGCACCACTGAACGGCGGGTTCCCTAATACTTGAGTACATTGGTTAGAAGGAAGCACATCATCCCAATCGATCCGAAGTGCGTTCCCGTGGTGGATATGTGGGCTACTCCGTAACGGCAGTCGCACAAAGTACTCTCCGAATTCTTCACTTAAACGCTGGTTCATCTGGTGGTCCATCAGCCACATCGCCACTTCAGCAATGCGGACGGGCCATTCTTCGATTTCGATGCCGTACATCTGGCCAACATCCAGCTTTAGGATCGTGCCAATGTCAGTGATTTGCTGCCGTTTGAGTAAACGGCGCAAGATTTCCAATTCCAACAATCGCAACTCACGGTAACTAATCACGAGAAAGTTACCGCAACCGCACGCCGGGTCGAGTAGCTTCATACTAGCGAGCCGTTCGTGTAGTTTACGCAATCTGTTCTTGTCAGACTTCGCCTTGTCGAGTTCACTCTTGAGTTCATCGAGGAACAGCGGGCCAATGACTTTGAGAATGTCGCGTTCGCTGGTGTAGTGCGCGCCTATTTGACGACGTTCACGTGGTTCCATCACAGCCTGGAATAGTGCGCCGAACACGGCAGGTGAAATTCGGCTCCAGTCGAACCGCGTGCAGGCCATCAGGCGGTTACGCATGTCGCGATCGAACGCCGCAAAGCTGAGCGACTCGCCAAACAACTCGCCGTTGACGTACGGCAGTTCGACAAGTTCGTCTAGGAGATTTGCTTGACGTTCGTCTTGGGGTTTGTTCAGCACTTGAAAAAACTGTGCCAGCATAGGGCCTAGGTCTGATCCATCGTCGCTAGTGCGGTTTTCCAGATAAAGCTGAAATGCGTTTCTCTCGAAGATGCCCGTATCGTCGGCAAAAAGACAGAACAGGATCCGCACGAGAAGCCGTTCAAGTTCGTGCCCTGAGTAGCCGCCCGCTTCGAGGGCATCGTGCAAGTCGCCCATGATTTGGA
>JBGTHH010000915.1:0-3958 GCA_041746275.1 Pirellulaceae bacterium
CAGGAGTACGTCTGTGAGGAAATCGACGATGACGTGGTGTTGATGAAGGACAACCAGGGTCGAGTGATTGGATTTGAACGACTGAATTACCAATCGAAAGAACAACAGGCCAAAAACGAATCGGTGCCCGTGGAAGTACAACTGATGTGAAGCGAGCAGATGGAATGGACGGTTCGGTACCTTGGAAAATCGATCGTGTACACCCTAAGCGATGTCGAGATCAGTCGGTTCGATCTAGCGCGAGCAGAAGACTTCGTTAACTGCTGGGGATCCTTCTATCGCTATAAAGTCAAGGTATTTGAGGGCACTCAGTTGATCGACTACGTTACGGAACTGAACCTCGGAGGCGATCTAACACGCCAGAACTTGGAGCGGCTGCTGCGGTGGAAAGATCCGCACCGTCTCACTGAAGAAATAGTGACAGGAAACAATCGAGGCCAGCGTAATGAGAAGGTTGATCGCGCGATTAAAGAGCTACCGCTCCTCAATCGCTTTCGGCGAGGGGAGATTCCCGGACCTCTGTCCCGATGGCGGGCAATAACGAGGAACCAGGACGGTCGCGTTATGCGGAGCCCGAGGCGACGTTGGTAGGCGCGTCCCACCACATTGTCGGTAGCCGTGACATCCTGCCCGGCTGATTGCTGAGGATGGGTGCCCCCAACGTTCCTCCCCAACGTTCCCCTGAAACTTGCGTTCCTGCGAGGCGAACTGGCAGGGGGCGTATTGCTCTCGAACGTGAAGTAGTCGTTGCTCGGGGAGTGCCACACGACCATCGATTGTGAAGTCTTGGCCGGCGCGGTACTTTCCCTTGCCGATCTGTTTATCATTCCGTTTGTTCGACAGTAGGCAGCGAGCCTGGCGGCGCGGGGCAAGAATGTCCTCGTCGGCTAATTTCAGTGAGGAATCTGTAGCATGAAGCCCATCGAAACCATCCTGCGCACCTTTATCGATCAGCACCCCGAGGATGCCGCGCGGGCTGTTGAAGCGTTGAATGCGGACGAGGCGGCGCGGCTGCTGAAGAATCTGCCGATCCGAGTCGTGGCGTCGTTGGTCGAGCGGCTGAGTCCCCATCAGGCGGCTTCGCTGGTTGAACGGCTGGACGCCCCACATGTACTCGAGTTGCTGGAAATGTTGCCGCCGCGCGTCGGCTCGACAGTCTTCAAACATTTGGAAGAAGATCAACGGAAGGAGGTGCTCGCCGGTCTGCCGGAGAAAAACGCCCGCCTCCTTCGGGAACTGGCGGATTATCCGCCGGAGACCGCCGGCGGCATGATGGAGCCGAAGGTCGTGTCGCTCACCTTGGACCTGACCGCTCAGCAAGCCATCACCGCTATTCGCAAAGCGCCGCGTGATGCCTTGCACTATTTGTATGTAACCACGCGAAACGGCGAACTGGTCGGCGTGCTGAACATGCGAGACCTGTTGCTGGCCACCGCGCGCGAACCGATCGAGCCGCTCGTTCGCCAGGAAGTGTTCAGCATCCCGGTCACGATGGACCGCGACGAAGTCATCGATCTCATGACCGAGCGCGGGTTTCTGGCGCTGCCGGTGGTGGATGCCGACAATCGACTGATCGGCGTTGTCAAACACGATACAGCGCTCGAAGCCGGCCAGCTTGAAGCGTTCGAGGATATGCAAAAGAGCGTCGGTGTCGGTGGCGACGAACGCGCCTTGTCGCCCGTGTCCACGGTCATCAAGCGGCGTCTGCCATGGCTGTACGTAAATCTGTTGACCGCGTTTATGGCCGCCGCGGTCGTGGGACTGTTCGAAGGCGTGATCGCACAAGTCACCGCCTTGGCCGTATTGCTGCCGGTCGTCGCTGGCCAAGGCGGCAACACCGGCTCGCAATCGCTGGCCATCGTCATGCGAGGCCTGGCTCTCCGCGAGATCGTTCCCGGCACGCAGTTGCGAGTCGTCGCGAAGGAAGTCATCAGCGGCACACTCAACGGAGTCGCCATTGCCCTGGTCACCGCGCTGGGCGTCTACTTGTGGTATCGCAGCGGCGGCTTGGCGCTAGTGATCGGCGGTGCGATGGTCGTCAATATGGCCGCCGCCGCATTCTCGGGTGCCATCATCCCCTTGTTGTTAAAATCCCTCGGCCGCGACCCCGCCCAATCCGCCGCCATCTTCCTGACCACCGTCACCGACATTATCGGCTTTAGTTCCTTTCTCGGCTTCGCCCTGTTGATGATGCCGTGGCTGCCGAAGGGATAGACGATAGCTACAGGCTGTCTGTCCCCTGTGCCCCTGGGTCGCAGGAAGGCGAACGCCTCCAGCGCTGTGGCAAGTTTGTTAGGCTTCAAGAATCCATGCCCTCCGATACGCAGGACGCTTTGTCCACCGATTGTTAATACTGGAACGCAGGGTGACAATCTTACGGTGGTGTGGAGAATTGTAGCGAAAACCGCGGTCAGCGTCCCTTGCCGATGCAGACTTGCGTTCGCGTCATGTTGCCATTCACGCAAGTTGCTAGTTTCCTTTTTCTGGAGAATGAGTCCATGGCGCTATTCGTGGCCGGTGTGTCGCTTGCGTTACTGATATCGGCCATGTGCTCGTTGATGGAGGCGACGCTGCTCAGCTTAACCCCTTCGCAAGTTGCTGATTTGGCAAATCGGCAGCCTAAGGTGGGCGCGATCTGGCAACGCTTCAAGTCGAACGTCCAGCCACCGATCGCGGTGATTTTGCTATTGAATACTGCCGCACACACGATCGGTGCCTCGGTGGCTGGATCACAGTTTGACAAACTTTATGGTGACGAATGGATCATTGCATTTTCGCTGGTGTTTACCTTCGTGATGCTTCAGTTCACAGAGATCTTGCCCAAGACGATGGGCGTGCGCTACAACCGCGAGATTGCTCGAATAATTGCGCGGCCGTTGAATACGGTCGTTGGCTTCTTAACCCCCGTGATCCGGGCGATTCACTGGATTAACCGACCGTTCGAAGGACGCATCTCCGAATCCCAGCATCCCGCGACGGTTGAGGAGATCACCGCGCTGGCGGGGTTGGCACGACTTTCAAATCAGATCAGCCTCTATCAGGAACGCATTATTCGTGGCGCGTCGCGGCTATCGGACTTGCCAGTTCAAGACATCATGATCCCCGTCGAACAGGTAAGCTTTCTCTCCTCACAACAATCGATTGCCGACGCGATCATCGCCGCCCACGCCGAAGCACATACGCGATTTCCCGTGAACGACGGGGACGATCACAATCAGGTCGTGGGTTACGTCAACTTCAAAGAGATGATTTACTTCATGCGGACGAATCCCAGCGACCCGAGCTTTCGCGGCATTATTCGACCGGTTCGCTTCGTGTCGCCGGAAACGTCCGCCGCGAATCTACTTAAGGGGTTCGTTCACGAACACGTGCATATCGCGATCGTGCGTGATCAAGATGGTAAAACGCTCGGCATGGTAACATTCGAGGACATCGTGGAGGAACTCGTCGGCGAACTAGAGGATGAGTTCGATCGACTTCCCAGAATGACCCATGCATTGGCAGGTGGCACTTGGATGATCGGCGGTGGAGTCCCCATGGCCGAAGTCGCCACGTTGCTCGATCAGGTCTTCGCGGAGCCCAAGGAGACGCTCTCGGCCTGGTTGCTGCGAAAGCTGGGCCGGGTACCTCGTCCTGGCGAAAGCGTCAGGGAGGGCCAGATTGAATTCATTGTTCGCCGTACCCGTCGCGGGCAAGTCTTCGAGGTCGCGGCGTATAAGCGGCCCAAAGCGTAAAAGTCCCATCGGCTCGGAGGATTTTTGGGAATTGTGCTGAGCCTTGGTATCCGATTTGCTTACAATCGGGTGCTCGCGAAAGGACGAAAGGCGGACCTTGGATAGGGGAGAACAATGATCGACCGGCGGAAGATACTGCGTGCGCTAGTTGGGGGAGGTACTGTCGTAGTGACCGGAATCTTGGGAATTCCGGCTCTGCTGTGTGCGCTTAGCCCTTCCTTGAA
>JBGTHH010000916.1:0-9592 GCA_041746275.1 Pirellulaceae bacterium
CTCGGGCTCTTCCAGGTAGGTGTAGCCGTGCAATGCGGCTTCGTAGAACTTGACGAATCTCCCGGCCTCCGAGTGATTCATCAGTCCCGCTTGCACCGCCGTCTCGACCGCGCCTTGTAAACGCTGTACGAGATCGTTGTAGTTGAAGCTGACATAACGCAGGACTTCATGGACGGTATCGCCCTTGACCAGCTCGCCGAAGACGACTTCACCCGATTCGGAGAGCTCGACGTGGACCGTGTTGGTATCGCCGAACAGGTTGTGCAAGTCGCCGAGGATCTCTTGATAAGCACCGACCAGAAACGCGCCCAGGCAATAAGCCGATCCATCGAACTCGTGCAGCCGTAGCGAGTGTTTGACGTCACGCAGATCGATGAATTGATCGATCTTACCATCGCTATCGCAGGTCACATCCCCCAGCACGGCATGACGCGTGGGGCGCTCATTCAAGCGGTGGATCGGCATCACGGGGAATAGCTGCTTGATCGCCCAACTGTCCGGCATCGATTGAAACAACGAGAAGTTACAGAAATACGTATCCGACATCATGCGGTCGAGGCCCTTCAGCTCGTCGGGCGTGTAATCGAGTTCGCGAGCCTGCTCGCGCAGCTTGTGACAGATCTGCCAGTACAACGTTTCGGCCGTGCTGCGTTGATCCAGCGGCAGATAACCTCCGGAGAAGAGGTTCATCGCCATATCCAACGCCTGTTGGGCATCGTGGAAGCTCTCCAACAGGTTCCGGGGCGCGATCCGTTTATACGTTTCGAGCAAGGTATGCAGAGGTTGCTCGTACTCGTCGGGCAATGTGTCAGGCACCGGCTCGCCATTCCCCTGTCCCGAAACGCCCAGCACGCCAAAGACCAGCACGGAATGATAGGCGGCGATGGCACGCCCGCTCTCCGATATGATGTTCGGCTGAGGCACTCCCGCGTCCTCGCACACCGTCTGCAGGTGATACACGACGTCGTTGGCGTATTCCTGCAACGTGTAGTTCACGCTGGACTCGAAGTTCGTTTGCGATCCGTCATAGTCGACTCCCAAGCCACCACCGACATCCAAGTAGGTCAGCCCCGCGCCACGTTTGACCAAGTCGCTGTAGATCCGCGCCGCTTCCGTCAATGCACTCTTCACATAGCGAATGTTGGTGATCTGGCTGCCCAGATGAAAATGCAGCAGCTTGAAACAGTCGGCCATGCCCCGCGATTCCAGCTCGGCCAAGCCGTGGAGGATCTCGCTAACGGTCAATCCGAACTTCGAGCGATACCCGCCCGAGGCCTGCCATCGCCCGGACCCCCGCGCCGCTAATTTGACCCGCATACCGATCTGCGGGCGGACGCCGATTTTTTCCGCGTACTTGAGGATGAGATCCAACTCCGTGTACTTCTCGACCACGGGGATCACGCGCCGGCCAATCTTTTGAGCGAGCATCGCCATCTCGATGAACTCGGCGTCCTTGAAACCATTGCAGATGATAGGCGTATCGGCATCGGTCATGGCCACGACCGCCAGCAATTCCGGTTTGCTGCCCGCTTCCAGCCCAAAGCCCAACTCGCGGCCATACTCGATCACCTTCTCGACGACCTGCCGCTGTTGATTCACCTTGATGGGATAGACGCACGAGTAACTCCCTTGGTAGTCGTGGTCTTCGATCGCGCGCGAAAACGCCGCGGAAATCTCGTGCATGCGGTCGCGCAAGATGCCGTTGAATCGCAGCAAGACGGGCAAATCCATGCCGCGCATTTGCAAACGATCGATCAACTGCTTCATGTCGATCGACTGCTTGGGATTGCGATTGGGATGTACGAGCAGGTGGCCGTTGTCCGCCACGGAGAAATAGCCTTTGCCCCAACGCTCGACGTCGTAAAGATCGCTCGCGTCTTGTCCCACCCAGCGTTCCACCGATTCTCGTATCATGCATTTATCTCAACAGGTGCGACCAGTGTCGAAAACGCGGCCCCGTGGCCTCGTCTAAAAATCGTCCGCAGCGCATCATAACGCATCTAGGACAGGTGCTGAATGGCCTAACGAGCGGTTCCGGCAAAATGCTATAGTTCACCGTACATGGCCTGGGAGAAGTACATGGCCTGGGAGAATCGGGATGCAATTACGCTGGATCGCCCATCGATTGGCGACGCTTTGCTACGCGGCGGCGGGATTCGCTCGGGGGCTGCCTGTGGCCGACTCGCAATTGGCCGAGCCGCTTATCGCCCCCGCGCTCGCTCTGCGGCAACGCCTGCGCAAGTTGGGGTTGCCGGAGCCGACTTGCTGGAGGGAGTTGCTAGCCTACGCTCCCCAAGCCGATAGCTGCGACGATTTGGCACATCTCGCGCTCGGAAAGGTTCTGGGGATCGCTGCGAGAACCGTGTCACAGGTCGCTGAGCTCGCCCAGTCGCTACGCGAACTCGAACGGGCAGGTCAACGAGCCTTGCCCCACTTACTCGACGAATGGGAGCACCGCGTTCGTCCCCTGCAACAACACTGGGAAGCACGTGGCCCGGGCCTGCTGCACGCAGTCGGAACACTGACCGATCAGCGGCTGCTGGTCGATCAAGCGACGATCGTCGCGATCCCGCCGCTCTTTGGAGGTGGGGGCGACGCGAGTCTCGCCACAAATACGGTACACATGGAGGCGGTGTTGACGAATGTGGTCGACGGTTTGCCTGAAGTGGTCCGCTTGGGATGGCTGCTGTCGCAATTGAATCACGACCTGCCCGTCATCAACGAGCGAGTTCCCAGTACACGCCTCTACCTGCTGGCCAAGCTGGCGATGCTCCCTCCCATTCTGCAAGCGGGAGAAACGGTCGAGCTGACCACCCTTTCGACGACGTCGATTACCACGGCCCTTGATGCGTGGCGGATCGAGGCTACGACGAACCGCGATCTGCCCAAGACCTTGCTGGATTGGTGGGAGACGTATCTCGAAACGAAACCGTCGTGGGGTGTGGCGCTCGCCGCACTGGACCACATGCTCCCTGCCGAACCAAATGCTTTGGAGAAAGTCAATGAATCGTAGTCCCAAAGTCGGCGACGCGGGAGAACTCCGTTTCGTGGTCGAGCCGCAACATACGATCGACATGCGTGATCGCGGTTTGCCTGTCGTGCTCAGCACGCCCCACTTGATTTGGTTTCTGGAACATACGGCTCGCCAAGTATTGCTGCCGTTGCTCGATGCGAGCGAGGCGTGTGTGGGCTCGCATGTCGATGTTCAACATCTGGCCGCGACGCCGCTGGGCCAGGAAGTTGTCTGCGTGGCCCGCGTGATCCACGTCGAGGGGCGAGCGATCACCTTCCAGGTCGAGGCCCGCGACGAACAGGAGTTGATCGCTCGCGGAGTCCACAAACGTAGCGTGATTGACGCCAAGCGATTCACGCAACGTCTCGCCAAGAAGCAGCGACCTGAATAGCGGAATTCGCTGTCCCAGGAACGTCACGCGACGATATTTTGCACGACATGACCTTCGACGTCCGTCAGGCGGAAGTTCCGACCGCTGTAAGGATAGGTGAGCTGTTCGTGATTTAAGCCGAGCAGATGTAGGATAGTGGCGTGCAAGTCATGGACGTGAACCTTGTTCTCGACGGCGGTAAAGCCAAAATCGTCCGAGGCCCCGTGGACCGTCCCGCCCTTGATCCCACCTCCCGCAAGCCACATCGTGAAGCCAAACGGATTGTGATCGCGGCCGTCACCGGCTTGGGAAGTCGGCGTCCGCCCAAACTCGCCGCCCCAAATCACCAAAGTCTCGTCGAGCAAACCGCGCTGCTTGAGATCGGTCAGCAGTTGAGCCACCGGTCGATCAATATCTTTGCACAAGCGTTCGTTGGCCGCCGTGTGATTACTGTGCGTATCCCAAGGCTGCCCATTGCCGTAAAAAACTTGTACGAAGCGCACGCCGCGTTCGCTCAGCCGCCGTGTGAGCAGACACGCCTTCGCGAACTGACTCTCGCCATAAGCCGCGACCATCGCCGCGGGTTCGCGCGACAAATCGAAGGCGTCCATCGCCGCGAACTGCATGCGATACGCCAGTTCCATCGAGCGAATGCGCGTCTCCAGCGCATCGTCGCCCAAACGTTCGGCCAGATGTTCGCGATTGAGCCGCGCGATCAAGTCGAGTTGGCTGCGCTGGGCATCCTGAGCGAGCAAGGTGTTCTTGAGATGCGGAATCAGCTTCTCTGGGTTTAGGTCGGTATTGTTGATATGCGTGGCCTGATGCTCGCCTGGCAGGAACGCGGCGCCCCAGAGTTTGGGACCCACCACCGGCTTGCCGGGACACAGGGCGACAAATGCGGGAAGATCGGCGTTCTCCGTTCCCAATCCGTACGAAGTCCAAGCACCCAGGCTTGGCCGAGTCTCCGTCAACACGCCCAGATTCATCATGCAGAGCGCGGGGGCGTGATTCGGAAAATCGGTATGCATCGAGCGAATGATGGCCAGATGATCGACATGCGAGCCGATCTGCTGAAGATGCTCCGACACGGGAATGCCCGCTTCGCCACAGAGCCGAAAGCGAACCTGCGACGGCAACAACCCGGCAGTGGGCGAAGCGGTTCGCAGGTCGGCTCCCTTGGGCTTCTGGCCAGCGAGCTTGACCAGCAGCGGCTTCGGATCGAACGTATCGATTTGGGATGGCCCGCCACTCATGAACAGGAAGATCACGCGTTTCGCGCGCGGGGCGAAATGTGGCACCGACGTGGCCGCAGTCAGCGGGTTGGCCAACAAACTCGCCGCACTCAACATTCCCAAGCCGCCACCGACGTGGCGGAGCATGTCACGACGCGAGATTACACAGCCTGCAGGTTGATTCATCGGCTCAGTCCACATAGAGGAACTCGTTGCTGCTCAAGAGGGCATGGGCGTAGCGGGACCACCGCGTATCTTGTGCTTCGGTCTGCGACTCGCCGCTACTCAAAAACTCGCGTGCGATCGACAACTCGGCTTCACGCGGATCGCGAGCGAACAACAAGCGATACGCGAACGTCACCCGCTCGTCCACCGACTCGCCGCCAGCGACGCGAATTCGCTCGGCCAGCGACGCCGCCCGTTCTTGCATGAATAGCGAGTTGAGCACGAACATCTGCTGCAAGGGAGTCGTAGTGCCGACCCGCTTCTCGCAATGAATCGCCGGATCGGGGAAGTCGAACGTCTGCAACGTGTCGCTCAACTTGTGACGCGATACCGCGGCATAGATCGTGCGTCGAGAAAACTGGGGATTGTCCACATCGCCCGAGGGACCACCGATCGCTTGGTCCAACTTGTCGCTCACCGCCAGGACCGCATCACGAAAAGCTTCCGCGTGCAATCGCCGCCGAGGAAAGAACGATAAAAGCCGGTTGTCGGGATCGACCGTTCGCTGCTGGACGACAGGAGGAGACTGGATGGCGGAGTCCTCAGCCGCGCGCGTCGCTTGCTGGAAAGTAGCCGAGAGCAGGATCTCACGATGCAGCCAACGGAGCGACCATCCGTGATCCATGAAGCGGATGGTCAGATCGTCCAGCAATTCGGGGTGGCTGGGCTGCGAGCCCGAGACACCGAAATTACTGGGCGTATCGACCAGTCCCACGCCAAAGTGATGCATCCAGACCCGGTTAACCAGCACGCGGGCCGTTAGGGGATTGTCGCGGCTGGCGATCGCTTGGGCCAGTTCGAGGCGACCGCTGCCCTGGGTGAACGGTTCAACTTCTCCATCGGAAAACACCTGCAAGAACCGCCGTGGTACCAACGGTCCCAAGCGTCCCGCCTCGCCGCGAACGAAGATGTTCAAATCCCGAGGCTTGTTGGGATAGTACACGATCTTCATCCGCTCTTTGTTGATCTCCTCGACGCGCACCTGCTCCTCGGTCAAGGAGTCGGCGACCGGAATCTCAAAGCCGGGTGTCACCTTCAACTCGGTAATCTCAGCTTTGACGGCGGAGATTTGTTGCTTCTTGGTTTCAAGCTGCTGTTTGGCTTCGTCGAGTCGAGCTTGTTCGGAATCGGTGGCAATGCCTGCGGTTGCGGCCGCTGCGGCCTTCAGTTTCTTTTCCAGTTCCGCGATCTGCTGGGTAAGCTCCTTGACCTGCTTCTCGGGCTCGACGAGCTCCTGTTCGAGGGTCGCCACGCGATCACGCGCGGGTTGGGTCAGGGCCACTTCCGCTTCCGAGATGATCGGTCGCGTGGTCTGTCGCGACGAGGCAAACACTCCGGCCAGGGCATAGTAGTCGGCGTTCGTGACCGGATCGTATTTGTGATCGTGGCAGCGGGCACACGCCAACGTCAGGCCGAGCAAACCGCGGCCGATGGCGTCGATGCGATCTTCCCATTCATCCGCATAACGATTTTCGAGTGCCACTTGGGCGAGCGCCACCTCCTTGTGATACGACGGTGCCAACCCTTGAAAGCCTAACGCGGCGTGGTCCTCGGGGCCGGTCTCGGGCAGGAAATCCGTGGCCAATTGCCGAACGATGAACTCGTCGTAGGGGACATCCTCGTTCATGGCGCGCACGACCCAGTCGCGATAACGCCAGGCATGATGATAGGGACCATTGAACGGCCCCATGTTGGTGTTGTCCTCCGCGTAACGAGCCACATCCAGCCAATGCCGTCCCCAGCGTTCGCCATGCTGCGGCGACGCGAGAAGTTGATCCACGAGCCGAGTGTAGGCTGCCGGTGACTCGTCGTTGAGGGAGGTTTGCTGCTGTTCAAGCGTGGGTGGAAGCCCCGTCAGATCGAAGGTGACTCGGCGAAGCAACGTCCGGCGATCGGCGGGAGAAGTCGGCTGTAATCCGGCAGCCTCCAGTCTGGCCAGAATGAACGCGTCGATCGGTTGCTGAACCCAGGCTGAGTTCGCGACGCTCGGTGTGACCTGCCGAACGGGAGGACGCAGTGACCAATGCTGCCGAGCCTTCTCCCAATCGAGCTTCGCAGCGTTAGTAGGACGCGGTGCTTTGTCGCGCGGATCGGGTGCTCCCAGCGCGACCCACTTCTCAAAATCCGCGATCACTTGCGGAGGAAGCTTGCCGGCCGGAGGCATCTGATACGATCCCTCGCCGTAACGCAGGGCGTCGATCAGCAAGCTCTCGTCGAGCTGCCCCGGGATCACCGACGGACCCGTATCGCCGCCCGCGCGCGTCCCTTCGCGGCTATCGAGCAGCAGCCCGCCCTTCAGCTTGCCGGAGTTCTTAGCCTCTTCCGAGTGGCATGAGTAACACTGGGCCACCAGCACGGGACGAATCTTCGCTTCAAAGAAGTCGAGACCGTCCGATTCGGCGGCGTTCACGGGATTGACGCCCGTGACAACGTAGCCGCCACCAAAGTAAACCACGACTGCCAAGAGGAATTGAAGCAAAATCGGCTGGCGCATAGGGAAGCATTCCCGCAGGTGTGATGATCCGTCCGTATGGAGCGTTATCCTAGCATACCCGTCGAGCCGATGCGACACTTGTTGGCCTCCAACGAGTACCTGAATGGTCGGGCTGAGATTTAAAAATCGAGACGGTGGAGACGTTTAGTTTGGCTCGGATGCTGATTACAATGGCGGCACGTCTCCCAGTCGAAAGTACCTCCCACCACGAGAATTCACTCATGCATATGTTCATCTTACACGCCGCACTTTCCAGCATGATGCTGCTGGGACAGGCCGATGGTCCCCTCTTCGTGGCGTCGCCGCTGACGCAACCCGGTCAGTTTACTCCTGGCATCGAAGGCCCCGCTTGTGACGCGAAGGGAAATATCTTCGCGGTCAATTTTCGTGAGCAGGGGACGATTGGCATCGTCACGCCCGCTGGGAAGGGTAAGGTCTTCGTCAAGCTGCCCGACACCAGCGTGGGGAACGGCATCCGCTTCGACCGCGCGGGGGTGATGTTTGTCGCGGACTATGTGAATCACAATGTGTTGCGGATCGATCCGGCAACGCGAAAGATTTCAGTGTTGGCACATCAGGCGGACATGAACCAGCCCAACGATTTGGCGATCGATGCCGAGGGAACGCTGTATGCCAGTGATCCGAACTGGACCGACGGCACCGGCCAACTTTGGCGGATCGATCGCGATGGCACCGTGACTCGACTTGCCGAAGGCATGGGTACCACGAACGGCATCGACGTCAGTCCCGATGGCCAAACGCTCTACGTCAACGAAAGCCAGCAACGTAATGTCTGGGCCTTCACGATCACCGCGGACAAACGGTTGGCGGATAAGCGACTGCTCAAGAAGTTCGACGATCATGGCTTCGACGGCATGCGCTGCGACGTGGACGGAAATCTCTATATCACGCGGTACGGTAAGGGAGTCGTGGTGAAGCTTTCGCCCAAGGGCGAGGTGCTGCGCGAGATCGACGTGCTTGGTGCTCGGCCCAGCAATATCTGTTTCGGCGGACCGGATGGATGTACGGCCTATGTCACCGAAGTCGAGCACACGCGGCTGGTGCAGTTTCGTGTGGACCGGCCGGGACTGGAGTGGCAACGCGGGCAACAAGACTAAAGATTGTTCCACAAGCGTTCTTTCGCGAAACCATCCGCCATGTCCCGGATCAAAGTCGCCGCCGCTCATGCCGCACCCGTGTTCCTCGATTTGGAGGGCACGATCGAGAAAGTCTGTGCGATCATTCGGGAGGCCGCTGCCCAAGGTGTGGCATTGCTCGCCTTCCCCGAGACGTTCGTACCCGCGTTCCCGGTGTGGAGCGCGCTCCGGGCACCGATCTATAACCACGACCTCTATTGCCGACTGGTCGCGAATTCGCTGGCCGTGGATAGTGCCGCGATGGCGCGAGTTCGCGCGGCGGCTCAGCGCCATGACATGATCGTGTCGCTAGGCTTTAACGAAGCGACGCCTCACAGTGTCGGTACGCTCTTCAACAGCAACGTCTTGATTGATCGCGATGGCACGATTTTGAATCATCATCGCAAACTGGTCCCAACATTTTATGAGAAGCTCACGTGGTCGCCTGGCGATGGAGCGGGACTGCGCGTCTGTGCCACGACCTGTGGCCGCGTTGGTATGTTGATCTGCGGCGAGAACACGAATCCCTTGGCCCGCTTTACCATGATGGCGCAAGCCGAACAGGTGCATATCGCATCCTATCCACCGATCTGGCCGACGCATGGTCCCGGCGAAAGTCGCAACTACGATCTCGCCCAGGCGATTCGGCTGCGTGCCGGAGCTCACTCGTTCGAGGCGAAGGCCTTCACGATCGTCGCCTCCGGGTTCATGGATGCGGCCATGGAGCAGTCCTTGGCCGGGCTCTGTGCCGAAGCCCCGTTGATTTTGCAAGCGAGCCCTCGGAGTGTGTCGTTGATCACCGGTCCCAACGGCATGAACGTCAGTGACGAGCTGCGCGATGAGGAAGGATTGGTCTGCGCCGAGATTGACCTGGATGCCTGTCTTGAACCGAAGCAGTTCCACGATGTGTCGGGCGGCTACAATCGCTTCGATGTATTTCAGTTGACCGTTCATCGCGAGCGGCATCAGCCCGTGCGCTTCGTCGATCCGCCGTCCGACGTTCGTACCATGGATGATGGCGTTTCACCCGCCGAACTAGAACCTCCCACCCCACCGTGATTTGAGTCGCCGGTTCCCGCCTGACTGTGAAACACGAAACTTTGTGCTACCTTGATGCCAACC
>JBGTHH010000917.1:0-3190 GCA_041746275.1 Pirellulaceae bacterium
GACGGACAGGGAGAGTGCTGCACGAACGAGTTGTTTCCACGTTCCAGACTGCGGAAGTCGCCGGCTTTGAAGTCGACTTGCTGCATCGCGTCGAAACCCAGCCGCCCGTTGACGTTCTGCGCGAGAGGTGGAAGGTCTCGGTGTATCCGACCGATGGAACCTATCATTATTTCGATCTGGAGATCAAGCAGACGGCGCTCACGGCACAACCGCTGATTATCAACGAGTACCATTACGGCGGAATCGTTCTGCGAGGACCCACGCGATGGCTGACCGCGAAAGACAGTGAGGCTCGCAAGCAAAGCGACCTCAAGATCGAACCGAGCGAGTTCCTGAACAATCTTGGCTCTGACCGGTTCAAAGGTAATCACGAACACGCGAATTGGGTCGCACTATCGGGAAGCATCGACAGCGAGCCTGTCAGCATTGCAGTCTTGTCTCATGCGCAAAACTTCCGATCGCCTCAAGCCGCCCGCCTGCATCCATCGAAACCGTATTTTTGCTTTTCACCATGTGTTGATGGTGCTTTCACCATCGATGGCGACCATCCTTTCAAAGGTCGATATCGCTTTTTGATTGCGGACACGAAACCCGATCCAAAGTGGATTGATCGGCAGTGGGAGACGTGGTGCAACGAATGACGGCTGGAGTTTCAAACACCATTGGATCTTCAAAGGCCCAGTGAATCGTGTGCGGGTAAGCCTGGTCGAATGTTTTTCTGCGATTTTTCGAACACACAGTGGACCGTGCGAGATTTTAGAATCGTGCGTTGTGGAAAGAAGACCACGCAACCGGCTCGCGCGTGCTACTTGCGAGATGATGCCGGTGGCTTACACTGATCGTACATCGGCTCGACCGCCGTTCCTCCCCACTTTCGACACCTTGCCGAGTTCCGTGACCATCATGAGCGATACCATACAACCCGATTCTCCGTGGATTGTGAATGTCACCCCGGACTCGTTCGAGCGAGATGTGTTCGAGAAGTCGCGGGAGACCGTGGTGGTCGTCGATTTTTGGGCCGCTTGGTGTGCTCCGTGTCGCCTGCTCGCTCCCGTGCTCGAGTCGCTCGCGCGGACTTACGACGGGAAGTTCACTCTGGTCAAGGCGAATACTGACGAAGTCCCCGAAGCGGCCACCCATTTCCAGGTTCAGGGAATTCCAGCAGTCTTTGGTGTCGTCGATGGGCAAGTGGTTGATTTCTTCACGGGCGTGGTCCCCGAAACGCAGATTCGCGATTGGCTCGAACGCTTGTTCACGATCCAGGTCTTTGCCGAGGCTCAACGACTGGAGGAATCAGCTCCCGCGGCGGCCGAGGCGAAATACCGTTCTTTGATTGAGCAGGCACCGAACAACGCCGAGTTCCAAATCGGCTTAGCTCGCTCGTTACTCGCCCAAGCTCAGTATGAGGAGTGCCAGCTTGTAATCGATCAGCTCGCGAAGCGCGGGTTCCTGGAACCCGAGGCGGAACGTGTCAAGGCGTCGCTGGAACTGCGCGGTATGCAAGGCGTGGATGTCGAAGCCTTGCGCACGGCCGCCGCTGCGGAACCAAGCAATCTAGCAGTGCAACTCCAGTACGCCGAAGCACTCGCCGGAACGCAACAGTACGAAGCCGCCTTGCAGGCTTGTTTGGCCCTCGTCGAGCAAGACAAGCACGGAATTGGTGACTCGGCGCGGCAAGTCATGATCGATATCTTTCGAGTCCTCCCTGCCGGTTCGGAGTTGACCAGCACCTATCGACGGCGACTCTCGACAGCGCTGTATTAGTCGAGAACCTCTTCGAGGACGTCTTCGGACACGTAGATGGGCAAATGTGGGTTGCAGGTGACGGCGACCGCAATCGCGTCGGAGGGACGTGAATCGATTTCAATGATCTCGCCGTTCACGCGAATCCGTAACTTGGCGTAGTAGGTGTGCTCGCGCAGCTCGTTAATCACCACGCTGTCTAGTTCGCCCCCGAGCGCATCGACGATGGCCACCAGTAAGTCGTGGGTGAGCGGACGCGTCGGCTTGTCGGCCTTCACGCGGCGATCGATGCTGGTGGCCTCGAAGATGCCGATCAAGATGGGGAACTGACGGCTCCCCTCCACTTCCTTCAAATAGATGACCTGCTGGTCGTTGATCTCACTAATGATGATCCGCGACAGCTTCATTTCGATCGGCATGACTGAGCCTCAAATCCGCGTAGGAAGGAGTTCCCGGAAGACATGCTCGATTATAGATGGTTCCAGGAGCCAACGGCTAGGGAGTGGCGAGCGAAGCACGTGGCAACTGGCGTGCCATGACTCGGTCAGCTCACACCCTGCCGTGGCGGATTCCGGAGGCGATTAAACGTCGAGCACTGGTTCGCCGACGTAGAGCTGCAAGATCTGGCTTTGCACCTTGATCGCCCGGATCAAGATCCAGATCTGTTCCGGATTGAATTTCTGCGGATCGCTCCGGGCCAAGCATTCCAATTCTTCCGTCATAGCGGCATGCTGGTCGGTAGCGGCCTGAAGACGCAAATCCATCTCTTTCCATGCCGTCGTCAATCGCGAATCCTCGGCGAGCAGATCGACATCACCGGCGGAATTGGATAACAAAAGGCACAACCGAGCCACATCGCGGGCGTCGGCTCCAGGTCGGATTTCTTCGATTCGTCTCGCGAGCTCAGTGCAGTTCATGATGATCCCAGTGCCCCGTGTTTCGTCATGGTTCGCCGTGCTTGTTCCTAGTACCGATTTCACGGAGAGGCTGCGAAAAAATTGGGACAGGCACCTCGCAGCTACGCGAAATCCTTGCAAAACACCGACATCCACTCGGAGCCAGTCCCATTTTTCACAGCCTCGGAGCGGAATTGGCTCGGGAAGTCCCCGCCACAAGTTCCGCTCTGAAAACAGGTGTTGTCTGTTGGGCAACACTTGAACTTTAGCTCAAGTCTGCAAGTCAGCAAAGTTTTTTGTAAGTCCACAAAGTCGCTGTGATTTCTTATCTTAAAAACAACCGGCAAAATCGTCGCTAGCAGCGAGGAATGCCCGGTGCGAGTCGACTGGGCTTGGGCTCGACACCTTTCCCGACAGAACCGAGCGGGAAGCTTACTGCCAGGGACCTTCTGACCTCGGAAGACGTGTAGAATTAACCCTTGCTCTTGCCTCTCCGTGGCGAAGTGCCGCATCAGATAGAAGTGCCGCATTAGGTAGAAGTGCCGCATTAG
>JBGTHH010000918.1:0-5499 GCA_041746275.1 Pirellulaceae bacterium
TGGCCGTCCGCCGCGGCGTCCGCGTGCAATAACGTGGCCAATGCCATGCCGCCAAAACTGGCCAGCGAATGACTCATGAAGTCGCGGCGGCGGACCGCAGCGGGCAGCCTGAATTGCGTCCCCCGATGCTTGTCGGTTGACTCGGAACTCCAGGATTCAGGTCGAAATCGATTCATGCTGATCAAGACTCACTTCGCAGAAGCACTAGTCCAAGTAAATAAATTCACTCAAGTTAAACAACACACGACAGAGATTGGCCAATCCATGTTCCTGGGCAAACGCGGAAAGTTGCGTTTGCTCCAACTCGGTCGGCGCGCGTCCCGTAGCGAGCCACATCGCACGAGCCACCTGCTCGTCCAGTTCGTTACGTTCGGCGGCCAACCGGCCAGCGAAGTATTGTGACATGACGAGATTGAAGTTGTTGTTGAGCAACGACAAGGCTTGCAACGACGTCAACGTTTCGTTGCGCTGCGGCGTGCTTTGCGACGAGTCGGCACAATCGAGCGTCGTCATGTAGGGATTGGGTTGCGAACGGGCAACGAAGCGATAGACTGCGCGGCGGTGCGATGTGGGGTCGGCTGGATCAAACTTGTGATATTCGAAGTGCGGCGAGTGCTCGGGCTTCTCCAGCACGAACAGATAGTAACCGGGACCGCCCATCCGCGGATTGAGACTGCCGCTGACCGATAGGATCGAATCGCGAATCTCCTCGGCTTCCAGTCGACGGCGATTCATCCGCCAAAGCAGACGATTGCTGGCATCGATGGCGAGTGCCGACGAGATCACTTGATCGTCGCTCGAATTGGTCGTGGGCCAACGGCTGATGTCGGTGCTCCGCTGCCGATACACCGCACTCGTCACGATCAAGCGATGCAAATCCTTGAGCGATTGCCCACGATCACGAAACTCGACCGCCAGCCAGTCGAGCAGTTCCGGATGCGTGGGAAGCTGCCCCATGCGACCGAAATCATTGGGCGACTCGACGATCCCATTTCCAAAGTGATACAGCCACACGCGATTGACGATCGAACGCCACGTGAGCGGATGGGCCTCGTCGGTGATCCAGCGCGACAACGCGGCGCGGCGATCACCCTCGGAATGCTCCTCGGGCAAGTCAAACTCCTCGCCGAACCCATCCAGAATAGGCAGGGTGCCGGGACGCATCTCGTCGCGCGGCGCATCGACATTGCCGCGATGCAGCAGACGAATCGTGCGCGGTTGACCGCGCGTCGGCTTAAAGTTGCCTTGCACCGCGAAATCGGTCGCTGCGGCATGGACCATACGGCCCTGCGGCAGTGCGGCGAGTTGCTTCGAATCGGCATCGACTTGCTGTTGAAGTTTTTCGCGCGCGGCGATGCGTTCCGGAGTGTTGATGCGGGCCATGATTTGTTGCCGCTGCTGCTGAACCTCGGCGAGTTTCCGAACCGCGTCATCGTTTGCCGCACGAGCCCAAATGCCATCCGTCAGATTCGACCTGGCCCAGCGAATCGGTGCCTCAATCGAGTCGAGTGCGGTGACACTGGTTGCGGCTGCGACATTGTTTCCGTCCGGGTCGAGAACTTGAAGTTCGGCCAGTGCGAAGATGAAGTCATTGCTGCGTTTCGCCAGCTTGGTGGCGGTCACACGCAGGTAACGTGCCCGCACTCCAGATGCGTTGACCGTCCATGGCGCAAGTCCCGGATTGGGCAGATCGTGCGCCGTCTGGTCGCTCACCGTCACCCGGTCACTACGCGACTGAAAGGTCGCATCATGCAATGACGCATCGAGGCGAAATCGCACGGGAAAGCCGAAGCCCGCCCCGATGCCCGCATAATCATCATGGCAGGGTCGCAACACCACCTGCTGAATCTCCATCTCGCGGCCCAGATCCACTTGGACCCACTTCTCGCGGTTCGGTTCCGGTTCAATGTGGCTGTGGTAACCGAACGCGGGCTGCTTGTCGCGGAGCTGGGCCTGTGATTGCAGTTCCTTCATGCGTGCTTCGACGGTGGCGAGCTCTTCTCCGCCAGCCGCTTGAATCGCCGCAGCGTGTTGAGCCAGCTCTTGTTTCGATTGCTCGATTCGCTCCTTCAACTCGCGTCGCTGCTGCTCAACCGACGGATCCAGGTCATAGGGACGCTCGGCGCGATCCACGGCCGCGAAGACGGCTTGCAAGCTGTAGTAGTGCCGCTGAGTGAACGGATCGAATTTGTGATTGTGGCAGCGAGCACACTGAATCGTCACGCTATTAAACGTGTTCAATGTGTTGCTCACCATGTCGTCGCGGTCGATGTTGCGAGCCACTTGACCGTCGAGCTTGGATTCCGGCACCTCGACATGTCCGATGAAATCCCACGGCCCAGCCGCGAGAAATCCCAAACCCAGAATGCCGTCGGGTTCGCCGGGAAACAACACGTCGCCGGCGATCTGTTCTTGTGCGAAGCGTGCGTAGGGTTTGTCCTCATTCAACGAACGAATCACATAGTCGCGATACGGCCAAGCCTGTGGTCGCAACTTGTCTTTGTCATAACCACAGGTATCGGCGTATTTCACCACGTCCAACCAGTGCCGTGCCCAACGCTCGCCATAGTGCGGCGACGCCAGGAGCCGTTCGACCAGTCCTTCATAAGCTCTCGGCGACGGGTCCGTGAGAAACGCTTGAACCTCCTCTGGCGTCGGCGGCAAGCCAATCAAATCGAAATAGAGACGGCGAAGCAACGTGCGGCGATCGGCTTCGGGCGACAACTGCAGACCATGCTGCTCCAGACGCGCCAGGATGAACAGGTCGAGCGGCGTGTGAGCACGCTGGATCAACTCCGGGTTTACACGCGGTAGTTCGACTTGGGTGATCGGCTGTAACGACCACCAATCGTGATCGGCCAGGCTCTTATCTTCGAGTCGCACGTCCGCGGGCCACGCAGCCCCGTCCGTGATCCACGCGCGAATGGCCGCCACCTCTTCCACCGCCAGTGGCTCGCCATCCTTGGGCATCTCGGGAGCATCGCCCGAAATGTATTCCAACAGCAGACTCGCATCGGGAGCAGCCACATCGATCGCGGCCCCTCCCGCCCCACCAGCCCGCAGCCCCTCCGCGGATTGCAGCGACAGTTCGCCTTCGCGATCCTCGTCGTTGTGGCAATGCAGACAACGGCGTTCAAAAATCCCGCGGACCTGCGTCTCGAACAGATCCTCCGCCGTTGCCGTAGGTGCAGCGACCGCCAAGCCGACAAGGAAGCACATCCCCAGCGCGCGACCGCGCGAAGCCAAAGTGCTGATTGTTAGTAGGGAGTTGCGGGACATCCTCACATGATACCTAGAAACCGGTTCCGGCGTTAAGCTGGGCGGTGAAGCCAGATCCGGCTTTCCATGCACGTCCCCCTTTCGCCAATACTTCCTGAAGAAGATCTTGAACGTGGGAGAGCAGCGGAAAGCGGGTTGCCAAACTACAATCAGTCGCAGTCGCAGTGAGGATGGCGTCGAATGTGACGGAGATTTTGGACCAGACTAAGTCAGCCGGCTCCAACGTCCGCAGAAAACATTACCCAGAAATATCAACTCGAGTTCTAGCTCCGGTGACTGCCGAGAAACACATGAAACCAGCTTGTGGATTGGCCTTCGCTGTCGCGTTAACGTTGGGCGGAGTTACGTCAGAAGCAGACGAGGCAACTACGGCTCGGGGCGCGACTGCCGTCGAGTCGGCTCATCGAGAGTTCTGGCAGCGGTTTGTCCACGCGCACGGGATCATGCTTGACTTCACCGATTAGGATGGCTCGGGCCGCACAGCCAAGCCGCGTCGCGGGACAGTTACGAATCCAGTTGTGTTTCTTTTAGCACTAGATTGCGGAAGTGATGCGTGGCTGGTAGGCTCCTGTTCCAGGTTGGGATAAAACCGGCAACACTCAGCATTCGACTGAAATAAATGTTTCATCCGGGTGAATTAATGAATTTACGCCAGTAAAGGTCGCCGCCCAAATGGCAGTACCCAGCCGGAAAGACATCGAACTCCGTAACGAACTCCTGCGCGAAGTCCATGCGCACGGTGGCACCGCCATTTCTGAAGACCTGCGGCCCGCGATCATCGACACTCTCAATTACGACATCGCGCTGGACGAAACGACCAGATGGCGCACGACCGTCTCGTGGGCTTTAATCGACATGCGCGATGACAATCTTCTTGACAGTCCATTCGGGGAGCCAAACAGCGAGGACAACCGGAGTTGGATCACAAGGCACCGACCTGGCCGGGATCCAACACAACAAGTGTGGCGTCTTACATCTCGTGGCCGGCAATTGCTAAACACTATAGGATTCTCGGCCAAAGGCGTCAGAACAATCATTTCATCCAGTCAAGATGTCTCCAAGGATTTTAGCGTTCGTGATATTAAAGACGCTCGCGAACGCATCGCCGCTTCAATTGTGCAGCGCCGCGGGCAGACAGAGTTTCGCCAAAGCCTGCTCCGAGCGTACAGCGGCCAATGTGCAATTACATGCTGCGACGCCGAACAGGCGCTCGAAGCGGCCCACATCATTCCGTACAAGGGCACCGAGACAAATCACCTGACTAATGGACTTTTACTTCGCGCGGATATTCACACGCTTTTCGATCTTGCGCTCCTGGCTGTGGACACCGCCGAGATGACTGTTGCCGTTTCTCCAGAATTGGACACAACGACATACGGCTCGCTGGCCGGCACCAAACTCAACCTTCCCGAAGACGAATCACACTGGCCAAGCCGCGAGGCATTAGACTTCCATCGAGAACAAGGGGGCTTATAATGGATCGCTCACACAACGCCGTAGTAGGTAAGTAGGGTGGTTGCTTGCAACCACAAACCACCTTCTTCGAGTTCGGTTCGGAACGGTGATCTGATGGGATGATTGTGGTTGCAAGCAACCACCCTACGTGAGGCGGGCATGAGTGATTACCGACGCTGGCGAGTTTCGGGTGGGATGTATTTCTTTACCATCGTGACGCAGGGTCGGCGTCCGCTGTTTCAGGATGCCGCTCATCGGGCACGGCTGCGTCAGGCAATTCGACAGGTCCGTTCAAGACTTCCGTTCGACATTTTTGCCATTGTATTACTGCCCGATCATCTGCATACCGTGTGGTCGCTTCCGAGCGGCGACGCTAATTACTCCACTCGTTGGCGGCAGATCAAATCACTCTTCACTCGTTCTTACCTGCAGGACGGAAATGCCGAGGCACCCGTCACGGAGCAGCGGCAGGCTCGCGACGAGCATGGCGTGTGGCAACGTCGGTTCTGGGAACACACCGTGCGTGAAGAGGATGATTTGAAACGGTGCGTCGACTATCTGCACTTCAACCCTGTGAAGCATGGACTGGTGAAGGCGGTTCGCGATTGGCCGTGGTCTTCCTTTCATCGATTCGTCCGGCTGAGCGAATACGATGCGAACTGGGGCGGACGAACAGAATTGTCCGAAGACATGTACGAGTAAAGGTAATCAGGTCCGTGATGCAGAATCATGCCGCATGGCATGTGTCTACCTCTGCGAGCAAGA
>JBGTHH010000919.1:0-3405 GCA_041746275.1 Pirellulaceae bacterium
GCAAGTCGAGCGGGCTTCCCCAAGCCAACCTCGCTGACTCGACGACAATGGGCAGGCCAATTGCGATGTTACTGGCACCGAGCAACACGGCGCGACGCGGCGGAAACGCGAGCGTCCCCGTCCCTTGCGGCGATTTACCAGGGTCCACTTCCACCACGACCGGAATACGCCTGTAGGATTTGATAACTGGAAAACGCCAACATGCCGAACATCATCCCTAGCATCATATCCCCATTGGTCAGGCCGTAAGCCGCCACGATGCCTCCCACGACCGTTGATAGGATCAGGGAATTGCGCACTCCCTCGTGAGGATTGTAGAGGCTCAAGAGTTCACGGGCGATCTGCCCGCCATCCAGTGGATAGACGGGCAGCAGATTCAAAAGTGCCCAAAAGATGCTTGGGAGCAGCAAAAAGTAGAGGAACGCCATGATTGGCAACGACGTGATCAACTGCCCGTCGCGCAACGGCAACACTTCTTCCAAGTAGGGGACGCCGAACAGCAGGGAGTATCCCGAGAGTTTCAGGCCGACGGCCACCAAGGCAGCTAAGCCGAGTTGTGCTCCCGGGCCGGCTGCGGAGATCGCTACTTGTTGCAGCGGGTGACTACGACGCCCGGAGCCCCAAGGAGAATACGATTCGGGAACCGCCAGTCCGCCGAAATGATACAACACCACGTAGGAGTCGATACCGTAGTAACGCATCGCGAAGGTATGTCCCAGTTCGTGAACCAGAATCGACACAAAGACGGCGGCGATCCACAGTAGCAACAAGACACCCTGTCCGGGATTCGAGTCGATCAGCTCTCGTAGCGGCGTCACCTGGCTAGGTGCCAGTTGAGTCGGCTCTTGTTGCAGCATCGGCTCCGCCATCGCGAGCATCTCGTCGATACCGGCGGCCAGTTGCCACCCTAGCAAGGCGGCAGCCAACCAGAAGAACGGACTCACGCGGACGCGGAAACCGAGAATCTGAAACTGCCAATCGTAGGGCGTTCGTTGCGGTTCGGCTAAAAACACGTCTGACAGCTCCGAGAGTATGTGTCGGGGGCAACTTGAACCAAGTGGGCGAAGGCACGCACGACGTCGAACTCGACCTCATGCCCTCGGGCCAAGTAGGGTTGGAGTTCCGGCTTTAGCCGGTAATTGGCAGCCTGAAGGCTGTACTCCAACCCGCATTTTCAATCGTGACAAAAGCACTAACTGATCGTCCATGATGACTCGTGTCACGCTCCCTATCGTAGCACAGATCGCTCTTCCGCCGACGGGTCATCCGCGCGTGGAAGGCGACGCGACGCCGTGGAGGGCAGGGGAGAAGTGGGGCGCGGGCACCGGTGGCTCGGCCGGTGCGAGTTGAGCCAGGATGTACTCCGCGGCTCGAGACGACGCCCCCGGTTTCGCATAGCGTGCTTTGAGCTCGCGAAGCTGTGCCACGCGCGCCAATCGCAGCGGCTCGTTCGAGAGCCAATCGATTATGTGCGTCGCGAGCTGAGCTGATTTATCGTCGCACGCGACGTATTCGGGAAACGGCACGAGCTCAGCGCCGGGAGCTTGGGGATCGTACGGCGTCACACGACGCGGAAACAGGTCTCGACCGGCAAGCAGGTTCACGAGCGTGATGTACTGCACGGTACGCAGGTACTTCTGAGCGAAGTACGCGACGCGGCCCACCCAATACAAGATCACCGTCGGCTTCTCGTGATACAGCAGTTCCAGCGAAACGGACCCGGAGCAGGCCATGCAGCAACTGGCGAGATGCATCAACTCGGGCGTCTTCGCGGTGTGGACTTCGATCGGCACCGGCAAGTCGACGATCAACTCCCGCGCGATCCGCGCTTGCTTGTCGTTGAAGGACGCGATTGCGAACCGCGTCTCGGGAAGTTGTTCGTGGATTCGTTGCGCGGCCTTAAGGAACCAACGCAAGTTGCTGGTCACTTCTTGAGATCGGCTTCCCGGCAAGATGGTGACGAGTCGCCCTGGGCGCGACTGCTGTTCATCCACGAACGCCTCATCGAGTTGATGGTTCGTCGTCTCGTCGAAGAACGGATGTCCCACATAGATGGCCGGGCAACCACGCTCGCGATACCAAGCCTCTTCGAAGGGAAGTTTGCAGAGGGCGTGGTCCACCAGACGACGCATCTTCTTGATGCGCCAGCCGGCCCAAGCCCAGATCTGAGGCACCCCGTAGTAAAAGACTGGAATCTCGTAACGCTGCGCGGCGCGAGCGATCCACCAGTTGAAGCCGGGATAGTCGATCAACACGACCGCGTCGGGACGCTGCTCCCGAAAGTAGGTCGCCGCGCGGCGATACAGTCGCCAGAAGTGATGGATGTTCAGCAACACGCGCAGGAACCACATCACCGCGAACTGAGTCAAATCCTCGTGCAACTCACAGCCGGCCGCCTGCATCCGCGGGCCGCCATAGCCGACACAAGAAATCCCGCGATGACGACGACGCAGTTCACGCACGAGATTGGCGCCATGCACGTCGCCGCTTGGTTCACCCACCGAAAAGAAAATCTTCATCGAATCACTCCAGCACATCGAAGAGCCTATCCGAAAAGAGGATCTGACCCCTTGGAAGCGAGCCTGCATTTCTTTTGTAGCGGTAGGGCGCAAGCCCGCCGGTTTTGTAATACCGGACGGCTTGCGCCGTGCCGCCAAAATAGAAGCGGGGCGGAGTATCGCAAATTGCCTCGGTCGGTGGTAGACGAAAACGACTGCTAGCTCGTCGAACGCAACTCTTCAGGCACGACCGCGCATAAAAAAGGAGTGCCGAATGCTCGGCACTCCAGGGAGTTTGTTATGGCGTCTCGTCGATCGAAACGACTACTCTTTGTCTTTGCCGACCTTGAAGCCACCCTTCTCGAAGGCGGCGTCGCCGATCAAAGCGACCAATTGCTCGTCGCCGCTCATCTTGGCGGCTTTGCCTTGGCAGTTCTCACAGCAGAACTTGATGTCCACTCCGGCGACCTTCACCTCGGTCCCGTCCTTGGTCGGACCGCCACTAAAGACACACTTGGATTGCTTGGCTTGACCCGTGGCCACCAACTGAGCATTGCCTTTGGCCGCGACAACCTTGTCGCCAGCTTCCAACTTCTTCGCGAAACCCTTGGGGCAATTGTCGCAGCAGAAGAAGGCTTTGCCACCCTTGTAGTCCACGGACTTTTCCGCCTTGGCAGGAGCGGCGGGGTTCATCACACACTTGATGCCGTCCAGTTTAATTTCCTCGGCGGCATACAGGGTGACGGCAAGTACGGCGACCGAAGCGATTCCGACCAATAAGGAGCGAGCTTTCAAAGGATGGACCTTCTCAAATGTAGGAGCGATAAACTTTACTACCCGAACACGGTTGGCTCGGATGCACGGTAGGTTGGACTTTGCCGGTTAGGCTGGGCGTATTATCGACCGT
>JBGTHH010000920.1:0-3831 GCA_041746275.1 Pirellulaceae bacterium
AAGACCGCCCGCAGCCGATAGTAGTCTTCGTGGCTGATCGGATCGTACTTGTGGTCGTGACACTTGCTGCAATTGAAGGTCAAACCCAGCATCGCCTTCGATACGTGCTCGACCGTTTCGTCCAGCCAACTCGTCCGATTGAATTTGAAGTACTGTCGTGCGAGGAAGCCGGTCCCTCGCAGGCGGTCGAGATCCTGCGGATAGAACTCGTCCGCCGCCAGCATCTCGCGCAGCATCTGATCGTAGCCCTTGTCCGCATTGAGCGACTCGATGATCCAATCGCGCCAGTGCCAGATGTGTTTCTGCGAATTACGCACCTCGGCACCGAGCCCCCACCAGTCGCTGTAACGCCAAACATCCATCCAGTGTCGCCCCCACCGCTCGCCATACTGCGGACTATCGAGCAGCCGCGTCACGACGGTTTCGTAAGCGTCGGCCGAGTCGTCACTCACGAACTGATCGAGTTCGTCGCGAGTGGGCGGCAGGCCAATCAAATCGAGATAGACACGACGCAGCCAGACGCGTTTGTCGGCCGGGCCTTGCGGTTGCAAACCCTGTCGTTGCAGTTCCGCCATAATGAACGCATCGATCGGATTGCCACCCGCTGGTCCGGCAGCGTCGCTCGGCGATTGGATCGGAGGGACGGCGGGTCGCACGGGCGTTTGGAAGGCCCAGTGTTCGCGCGGGTCGCGTTCCGGCTGTTCATCGGCGGGAGCCAACGCGCCTTGAGCGATCCAGGCGGTCAAAGCCTCCACTTGTGCGGCGGTCAGAGGTTCCCCTTCAGGCGGCATCCGCTCCGCAATGTCCTGGGCGGCCACCCGAGTCACCAACAAACTGTCCGACGTCTCGCCCGGCACAATCGCCGCGCCACTGTCGCCACCACGGATCGCCAAGGCCGCCGTATCGAGCCGCAGGCTGGCTTCCTGCTTTAACGCTCCATGACACGCATAGCAGCGTTCGTGCAGGATCGGCTTGATCTGCCGTTCGTAATCCACGGGCTCGTTCGCCCGCGATATCGCGCCGCTGACCAGCCAGATCGCTGGCAACCACAATACGACGCCGATTCTCTCATGCATGCGCTGCTTCTCCGAATGTGACACGCGAGGGGGGGACTCGTCGTTGTCCGTTCCGATGCCGTGTTCCATCATAACCGATGTTCAGGTTCCGCGGAAACACGTTGCGAAAGCCGACTGCGGTCACTCGGGAGCGATCACTCAGTCATGGTCACACGGGCACGATCACTCGGGCGATTGCGCCAAGTGGCGAATTTCGGCGGGGATCAAGGCTCGGCGATAGAGTCGTAAGTCCGCCAGGCGGCCCAGAAAATAGTCGTTACTGCCGAAGCCAATCCGCAGAGGCAGTCGCGTATCCAGATCGAATTGCTCCGCCTCGAAGGTCGCGGACTGGGCCGCCTCCTGACCACCGACATACAACCTCAGTCGATCGCTCGACCGGACGGCGGCTAGATGATGCCAGCCCGCTGGCCACGTCTGCCCACTATGGACATTACGGCCCGCGGAAAACGCAAAGACCTTGCCGGAGGGCAGCGTGCTGCAGAACACCTCTCCCGCGTACTCCGCCATTGTCCACGCGCGGCGATACTTCACGTCAGGCGTGTGGTCCAACCGCGTCAGTCGCCGCCAGGTCTCGGCACCCTCATAGGAATAGACTTCGGCAAGTGGCAGCGTGCCCGCCAGCAATCGCCCGTTATGCACCAGCATCCCCATCACTTCCAACTCGTCGCCCAACCGGCCCACGTCGGTCCAGCGATCGATGTCCTCGAAACGATAGACGCGACCGCTGGGCCAAGTCCCCACGTACAGCCGACCTTCATAGACAGCGAACGAATACGTTTGGGTATTGTCACCCAACTGGCCGCAATCCATCCACTGCGATCCGTCGTAGCGATACACGTGCCCGCCATCGTAGCTGGTCGCATAGAGCGCGCCGTTATAGACGCCGAGCGCGACCACGCGTTTCCCCTCGGGCGTACCGCCATCGACCCATTTAGAACCGCCATCGTATCGAAAGAATCCGGCGGGCCGATACAGTGACGACGCGTACAGCTCTCCGCGAAAGACAATCAGCCCGCCGACCGCTTCCGTCTCGGGCAACTGGCCACAATCGATCCACTCTGTACCTCCGGCATAACGGAAGACGCGACCACCCAGTTGCAAGTTCTCCGACTCGGGCAGTGCGGACCCCGCGACGCGATACTTGCCCGTTCCGGCGTACAGATCTCCGTCGAAGACGGCCAACGACGTGACGCTGTTCGAGTGATCGGGCGAGCCACAGTCGATCCATTGTTCACCGCCCGCGTAGCGATACACATGCCCCGCCGCATCCGCCGCCGTTTCGCAAGTCCCCGCATACAATGCGCCATCGTGTACGGCCAAGGCAAAGGCCAGTAGTGCGTTGCCCGGACGTCCGCAATCGCGCCACTCGGAGGCCACGTCCTGGTCGATGCCAAAGTGCGGTTGCCGATAGTTCGCGAGGCTCGTCGTGACCGCGTTGCTCTTCAAGCTGAGATGCCACCCACGACGCTTTGCGAAATCGTACTGGCTGGCGATATCTCCCAAGACATCGTCGGTGGCCTCTGCGGTATGCACCCACACCGCGATGCTGAAGTTGTCTTGGCCCAGGTCGAGCCGAGCGTCGGCGGGAACTTCGAGCCACGCATCGCGTCCATTGAGGGAGACCGCCGCACGTCCGTCACTCGCCGGATCTCCCGCAGCCCAGACCACGTTCCCCCGCGGCATCGCGTGCAGTTCGTTTCCCGAGTGGTCTTGCCCGTTCTGCGTTAACGGCCAATGTGCGACGAGTTCCTTCTTCAGATCGACGCTCGCGTCCTGTGCCCACACGGGACGAATCAACAGCAGTCCCACGAGACACCACCATCCGGCTTTGGGCAATCGGGTCATGCAGTTCGCTCCTCAGTGGCAAGGCGTTTCCTCGATCTCGTCACACACAGCGACGCTAGTTGTATCACGAAGCCGCCGTCAAGTCAGGCGGGTCCACTTTCTATGGACTGCGGGGACTTGCCACCGCTTTGGTATTTTTCCCCGCGAGACGACCAGCATGGCAAAAGGGCTGCGCCCTGATGGGAAAGCGGCGACAAGTCGCACGCACTCCAAAGTTATGGACTGCGCGGCCCTCATTGGAATTCACGGTCGGTCAAGTCCGCGAGCGATTGATGCGCAATGTAGGCTTAGATGACACGTCAAACCAATCGTTTTAGCCGTGCGGAATCTCGTTCAGAAAACCTGCTTCAAGACCCACATCGCGATTAAAGAGACGGTGAGTCCCAAAACGAGCAGTGTCCCGAGCGACGCGAGTTGTCCTTGGCGGCGGTTCCGCGTGACGGCTTCATCGGTCCACTCGACGAGTTCCTGTTCCTCGTCCAATTTGTCGATCACCCCTTTGACGAACGCTTGGCGATCAGGCGTATCTCCCGTGGCGGCCAGATAGCAACCGCTGAACAGTAACGAATCTTCCTGCGACGACTTTTCCGTGTCGCAGCCGAAGCCGCCCGCGAGGATATCGGCGAGCTTGGTCTTCCAGCTACAACGGACCTTGGATAGCAGTTCGTACAGTCGCGTATTCCCCGGTCGCGTCAAGGCTTCCTCTTCGCGAAACAGGGTATAAGCCCAATCCTCGAACGCTCCACAAACGTGCAAGCTGAGCGAGGCCAGTTCCTCACCCGACGGAATCGCGCGCACATCGAACTTACGACCAAAGCGTTGCGAGGCGGAGCGTTCTCGGCCGACTCGCCGCACCAGTTCGCGAAAGCCGCGTTCCTTCTCCAAGCCCACCATCAGCGCCGTGACGGGA
>JBGTHH010000921.1:0-10976 GCA_041746275.1 Pirellulaceae bacterium
CAGTTAGCCGAGTTCGATATTCAGGCCCAGACAATCGGCTTTATGCAAGAAGCCAGTTACGCCTACTGGGAATGGGTGGCCGCTGGTCGCAATCAAGCCATCGCTAGTCGCATTCTCGAACTGGCGGCAAGTCGGACGGAACGTATCCGCCGACAGGTCGAGTTGGATTTGGTCGATCCTCCCGAGCTCACGGACAACCTGCGTTTGGTAGCCGATCGGCGCGCGAAGTTGGCTGACGCCACGCGCAAGCTTGAACAGACGGCGGCCAAGCTGTCTCTGTTTTTACGCGACGAGCAAGGCCGCCCGATTGTCCCCACGCCCAATCGCCTGCCCACCTTTCCTGATCCCACGCCGATCGATCCTCGGCAAGTGGACAGCGATATTCAAGTGGCGTTGGCCAGTCGCCCCGACCTGGGATTCATCGACACCCTGCGCCAACAAATGGAAGTCGATTTGGAGCAAGCGATTAATCAGTTGCAACCCGATGTGAACGCCATCCTGTGGGGCGCGCAAGATGTCGGGGCTCCGACAAGTTCCAAGCGGGATAAATCGCCGTTTGAATTGGAGGTTGGGCTATACGCCGATGTCCCACTACAACGTCGTAGAGCCCGCGGCAAGATCACGGCGATCGAAGCGAAATTGCAACAGTTGAACGCCAAGCGGCGCATGACGGAGGATAAAATCAGCGTCGATGTGCAAATGGCCTACGCGGCGATGACCGCGAAGTACATACAAGTCCAGCAATCCCGGGAGGCCGTGCGCTTCGCCGACGATCTGGCCGAACGGGAGCGTGTCAACTACGAAAACGGCGCGGCGGATCTTTTGACCGTCACCTTCCGCGAGCAGTTCGCCGTGGAGTCGGCAATTAATGAGATCGACGCCCTGCTCCAGTATCAGCAAGCCCGCGCCGATTACTTGGCCGCGCTGGCCTCCTTACCCACGCAGTAGCCCGCCGTCCCCGGTCTGGAGTTCATCGAGAACGGGATCTTGGCGAGCAACTTGCGACCGATGGATCGCCGAAATATCCGATCTGTCAGGCGTCATGGTGTACGGCCAAAGTCGAGAAGAAGCGATTGCTAAGGTCAAAGCCTTAGCCTTGCGAGTGCTGGCCGATCGACTTGAACAGGGGGAGAGCATCCCGGAACTGAATGACGTCTTTGCGGTTCCAGCATCAGAATCAGGATGGTTGCGCGATGGCGTTGGGTTCCATCTCGACGCGTGCGACGTCGAACCCAACGGATCGGACATCGCCGATCGCGGATCGAATCGCCTCCTCTAGTGAGCCAGCATGGCGATGGAAGTGGATTTGCGGTACTCCCGCCACGGTCGCGATCGTACCGTCGTCAAAAGCCCCGTACATCCGGTCGGCCTGATCGTCATCGGGATCGGCGCTCAGTACTAACGTGAATTCATGTTGCTTCATGATCCAGTCCTTTCGTCGTCCTGTGAATGCGAGCATCGATCAACATCACGGCGAATGTCGCGGGCATGGGCTTCTGGATTTCGTGGCGTCTCAGATGGGACTGTACCACGATCTTGATTGGCGGCGTAGGCGAATGATGTCTGGGCAAAGACTTCCGTCCTTGCTGTTCGCGCCGATCCCGATGGAAACCGAAGGCGGCAGGAAAATATAGTTTTGACTTCGCGAGTCTTTCAGTCGAAGTTGAAAGGCTCAGTTCAAGCAGCCCGGTCAACTGAAGGGGCCCAAACATCCGCTGTTCCGCGCCACCGGGAGCCGCTGCCGATCCGGCGCACGCATCTGCTATAATCCGAGGCGGTTTATTGCGGACATCCCCGTCTGCCCCTACGTATGTGCTTCGAGAAAGTTTCCGCCGATGGTATTGCGTCCCGATAGGTCGTTACGTGAGGAGATCGCCGCGCTGGGCAAGATGCTGGGTGATACGATACGGGACATCGCCGGCGACGAGGCGTTGCGGATCGTCGAGCAAGTTCGACACCTCGCCTGGAACCGCCGACTGGGCAAGGCCGCTGCTGGTGACGAGTTGGCTCGGCTGATCGCCTCGCTAGGTCATGATCAACTGCGGGTCGTGATCCGCGCCTTCAGTATCTTTCTGGATCTCGCCAATCTCGCCGAGGATCGTCAGCGTGTGCGGGTCTTGCGCGAGCGTCAACGGAGAGCGTTTCCCGATGCGGTGAGCGAGTCGATCGCCGAGGCGGTGTTGCGTTTGAAGTTGCATGGCCGCGCGGCCAGCGAGATGCAGCAAGTGCTCGACCAGTTGCGAATCGAACTCGTTTTCACGGCACATCCGACCGAGGCGAAACGCCGCTCCGTGCGGAGCAAATTGAGGAAGATCCGACAACTGTTGAACGAGGCCGACGCGTCACAACTGCCGGCAGAGTATGTGCGAACCGAGCAATTGATTCGAGCGGAGTTGGCGAAGCTGTGGCAGACCGACGTCATCCGACCCTGGCGACCCTCCGTGATGAACGAGGTGGAGCGGGGGCTGTCCATTAAGCCCGTGCTCTGGGACATTATTCCCAAGATTCTGCGTGACCTCCGCGTCGCGCTCCAGCAGACGTATCCCGACCATGGATTGCGGGTGCATCCTTGTGTGACGTTTGGCTCGTGGATCGGTGGTGATCGGGATGGCCACCCTTACGTTACGCCCGAGAGCACCGAACAAACGTACTTGTGGTTGAGGCAGGCGGCGTTGGAGTTTCATCGAGCGGCCTGTTCCGAGCTGTACGACTCCCTCAGTCTTTCCCAACGCCAGATGCCGCTCGGCGACTTGTTGCTCAACGCCATCGCGGACGCTGGACAACGCTGGCCTCATCTGGAACAGGAGCTGCGAGAGATACCGCCCAATGAAATCTGTCGTCGCTGGCTGGGTGTGATCCGTTGGCGACTCCGTCATACGCAACTCGTTCATCTCGACTCGGCGCACGTCGCTGGTGCTTATGCCTCGGCGAAGGAACTCGCCAACGATGTGACGGCGTTACGCGATGCGATCGGAGCGTCGCCGAGCGGATGCTTCCTCACGGAAGAGGTGCAGGTCTGGCTGGATCGCATCGAGACGTTTGGCTTTCACTTGGCGCGACTTGACGTGCGGCAGGATGCCCGCCAATACCGTGCGATCGTGAACGAGCTGTGCCAGCGGGCCGACTGGTGCGTCCATCCTGAAGATCTCAACGAAGCGGATCGCCAGAAACTGTTGCTCGATACAATGGGACAAAGCCTTGACCTGGATGTTGAAGCTTTGTCGCAAGAGGCCCAGGAGACGCTGCAACTATTCCGGCTATTGCATCGCGTGATGAGGGCGTTTGGAACGGCAGCCATCGGCGGACACGTCATCAGCATGACGCATGCGCCGAGCGACGTCCTGACCGTGCTGTGGCTATGGCGACTGACCGCGCCCGACACTGCCGCAGGCTCGGAAGGGCAGGGGAGTGGCCTGCCGATCGTCCCGCTGTTTGAGACGATCGGGGATTTGCAGCACGGGCCAGCGATTCTGACGGGGTTGCTCCAGATCCCCGCCTATCGAGCCTACGTCCGCAGACAGCAAGATCGGCAAACCGTCATGCTCGGCTACTCCGATAGCACGAAGGATGGCGGCTATCTTTCCGCGTGCTGGGCGCTGTTCCGTGCGCAGCGGGAACTCCAAACGGTCGCGGCGGAGCACGGTATCGAGTTGACATTCTTCCACGGTCGCGGCGGATCGTTGGGGCGTGGTGGTGGCCCCGCGGCGCGCAGCATCCTGTCGCTGCCAGCGGGCACGTTCCATGGTTCGCTCCGGCTGACCGAGCAGGGGGAGGTCTTGGCCGACCGCTACGACGATCCTCAAATTGCCCTGCGGCATCTCGAACAAGTCGTCTGGTCGTCGCTGGTCGCCTGTGGCGAGCCCGCCGCGCCGCCACGCGCGGAATATCTCGCGGCCATGGAGTCGCTCGCTCAAGAGTCGTTTCGAGCTTACCGGGAACTGGTGGAACAGCCCCACTTCGTCGAATTCTTTCGACGCGCCACGCCCATCGCGGAAGTCGAACAGCTCCCGATGGGGTCGCGGCCTTCGCGCCGCCGCGGCGGTAGCAGCTTGAGCGACCTGCGGGCCATCCCCTGGGTCTTTTCGTGGACACAATGCCGGTGCTTGATTCCTGCCTGGTATGGGTTGGGGGCGGCGGTCGAGATGTTGCAGCAAAATGAATCGCTGGATTTATTGTCGTCGATGTATCGCGACTGGCCATTCTTTCGCGCGACCATCGACAACGCGGAGCTGGCGTTGGCCAAGACCGATCTACGCATCGCCGAAGAGTACGCGCGACTCGCCGACGATTCCGAGTCGCTTGCACGTATTGGAGCGATGATCTCGGGCGAATTTATCCGCACACGCGACTTGGTGCTGGCGATCACAAATCGACAGGAGTTGCTCGACAGCACTCCCTGGCTCAAGGAATCGATCCGCGTACGCAATCGCTACATCGATCCTTTGAACCTGATTCAAGTCGAACTGGTGCGTCGTACGCGTAGCGGCAGCGAGCGCAGCGCCGAGGACGAAGAGGAATTGCAACATTTAACTCGGTTGACCATCAAGGGTTTGGCGGCCGGAATGCGAACTACAGGTTAAACATCGTGAGATTTACAGTGCAGTGCGTTTGGTTGGGGTTCGTGGCGGGGACGATCGCGTGCCTGGAAACGTGGGTGACCGCCCAGGGCTTCCGTCCCGACGAGGCGGTGGCGCGGATGACGGCGGCCGATGGTTTTGAGGTTACGTTGGTCGCCGCCGAACCGCTCGTACGGCAGCCGGTGGCGATCGAGTTCGATGATCGCGGTCGTTTGTGGGTCATTCAGTACCTGCAGTATCCGAATCCCGCCGGTCTCGAACGAGTCCAAGTCGATCGCTTTTCACGAACGAAATACGACCGCGTCCCCGAGCCGCCGCCGCATGGTCCCCGTGGCGCGGACCGCATCACAATCCTGGAAGATAGCGACGGCGACGGTCGCATGGATCGTGGGCGCGATTTCGTCGATGGGCTCAATCTGACGACAGGGCTCGCCTTCGGGCACGACGGCGTGTTCGTACTGAACGTGCCTTACCTGTTGTTCTATCCCGATCGCAATCGCGACGACGTTCCGGATACGGACCCCGAAGTCCTACTGACCGGATTTGGGATGGAGGACGCGCACAGCGTCGCGAACTCCTTGACGTGGGGGCCGGACGGTTGGTTGTACGGCTGCCAAGGGAGCACGGTCACGGCGAACATTCGCGGCATCGAGTTCCAGCAGGGCGTGTGGCGCTATCACCCCGTGACGCGGGAGTTCGAGTTGTTCTGTGAAGGAGGCGGCAATTCGTGGGGCCTCGATTTCGATCGCACAGGGCGTCTGTTGTATAGCACGAATTACGGTGGTCACACGCTACTACACGGTGTGCAAGGCGGATACTTCGTGAAGTCGTTCGGCAAGCACGGAGCTTTGCATAATCCCCATGCCTACGGCTACTTCGATCATGCTCCGCATCAGAACTTTCGCGGCGGACATGTCACGGTGGGTGGCATCATCTATCAAGGCGGCTCGTTCCCGAAGGCGTTTCACGGCACCTACATCGCAGGCGATCTGCTGGGACACGGTGTGTACTGGCACACGATCGAACCTCGAGGTTCCACCGTGCGAACCGCTCATGCCGGCGAACTGCTGTTGGCCAACGACACGTGGTTCGCACCGACCGATCTCACGGTTGGTCCGGACGGCGCGATCTATGTGGCCGATTGGCATGACGCTCGTACGGCGCATCCCGATCCCGATGCCGATTGGGATCGCTCGAATGGCCGCATCTATCGTGTGGCACCCACTGGCACGCCGCGCGAGGATGTAACCGACTTTGCGAAACTCGGAAACGACCAACTTCTGAAACTGCATCGCCACCGCAACCAATGGCAAGTCCGCCGAGCTCGGCAAGAAATGGTGCGGCGAACGCAACACAAATTGTCTGATCAAACTGCGGACGCCGAGAACTCAACCGTCGATGTGCAACCGATGCGGACAGCGTTTCGAGAGATGACGCTTCATCACCCCGACGAAACTGTCGCGCTCGAAGCTTTGTGGTCGTATCACGCGTTAAGCGGCTGGAATGAATCGCTGGCGACACAACTGCTCGACAGCCCGCATCCGGCGGTGCGAGCCTGGACGGTTCGTTTGCTCGGGGATGGGAAGACGCTCTCCACGGAATTGGCGCATCGACTGGATGAGTTGGCCGAGCAGGAACCGGACGTTTCGGTACGGCAGCAATTGGCATGCAGTGCCGCGCGGTTTCCGGCACACCAGGCGTTGCCGATCATCAACGCGAACATTAATCGCGACTTGGACCTGGACGATCCGTACCTGCCGCTGCTGTGGTGGTGGGCCGTGGAGACGCACAGTGTTTCCGGTCGTGATGAGGTCTTGCGGCGCTTCGTGCGTCCGACGCTGTGGAAGTCGCGGCTGGGTCGCGATGTCTTGCTTCCCCGACTGGTTCGACGATACACGGCGGAACGAACCGACGCGGGCTTGGACGCCGTCGTCAAGCTGTTGCGCGCGGCACCGAGCGAGCAGGCGCGTTTCGCGCTCTGGTCATCGATTTGGCTCGGCTGGCAGGAACAGCCACGCGACGACCAATCTAGTGACTGGCTCGAACAGGCTCGACAACATGAACTCGCAAGTGTGCTGCTGACTGCTTGGCGAGAAACACCCAGCGACATGACGCTGTGGCATTTGACGATCGCATTGAGACATCCCGAGCCGTTGGCGGCGGCACGACAAGAAGCCTTTGATCCACAGACCGATGCCGATCGTCGAGTCGTCTTGCTGGGGATGCTTGGCTCGGTCGGCGACGAGTCACTGATTGCACCGGCGCTCGAACTGCTGATGTCCGACCAGCCGGAGTCCGTGCGCGTCGCGGCGCTGCAAGTGCTCGCACAGTTCGATGATCCCGTAATCAACGAGCGTCTGATTGCGCTGCATCGGTTGTCGAAATCGGATTCGCTGAGGTCGCGGGTTCGCGATGTCCTGTTGACGCGAGCGTCGTCCGCACGGGATTGGCTCACCGCCGTTGATCAAGGCGACGTCGCAGCCAGCGAGACTGCGATCGAGCAGATCCGCCGAGTCGCGTTTTTGGACGATCCAGAACTCAATCGACTCGTCACGAAACACTGGGGCAGATTGGAGGGTGCGACGCGTGAAGAGAAACTGGCCGAGGTCCGGCGGCTCAACAACGACCTGCGTGCCGCAGGTGGCGATCCGCGGGCTGGACGGCAAGTGTTTCAGAAGCAATGTGCGGCGTGTCATCAACTGTTTGGTGAAGGGACGAAGGTCGGCCCGGACTTGACGACCGCGAACCGCCAAGACCGCGACTTTCTGTTGGTCAGCCTGGTTGATCCAAGCAGCGTCATCCGCAAGGAGTTCGTGGGTGTCGTCGTGCATTTGACGGATGGACGCATCTTGACGGGGTTGCCTGTCGCCCGCACAAACGCCACGGTCACCCTGGTCGATGCAAAAGGGGAACGGCAAACGATCTCGCTCGCCGACATCGCGGAACTGCGGGACTCTCCCGTCTCGCTCATGCCCGAGAATTTGTACCAGCAATTGAAGCCGCAGGAGTTACGGGACTTGTTCGCCTACCTGCAATCGAAGTAAACGTGGGACACTGTTTGCGCGGGATACTGTGTGCGCCATCCAGGATCAACCTGAGGCGGAACTCCGATCAACCTAGAGGAACCATCCATGCGAATGCAAACGCTCATCTTGCTCTGTCTCGCCACGACCGGTTGGGCGGCGGAACCACCGGTTACCAACACTCGCGTGTATGAGAATCGCCTACAACGAATCGACGAACCTCAGCCTTTGTTGGCGGATTATCCGGAGTTTTTCGAGCCGATTGTGGAAGAGGCTCACTACCTCGCTCCGGCCATCGTCAACGATGAATCGGCCGACCTGCATGTGCGGGCTTGGCGGTTCTCGTACAACGCTCGCGGCATCATCGAAATGCCGAATCATCTGCGCGCCAGCGAGACGGCCGTCATCATGGTTCATCCGTGGGCCATCGACGATGCCTGGGGATGGAAGAGCCCCGAGCCGAATGGCGTCGCCGATTTTTGCACGCCGCGAAAGAACGCGTTGGCGGCCCGGCATACCAAGACCGTGATCGATCCGCTGCTGAAAAGGCTGCGCGGCAAGGCCGCGTTTGTGATGTATAGTCTGCCCGGCCCCGCGGACCCTGTGCGGACACGCGTCTACCGGTCGTTCACGAAGACGCCAACTGCGGAAGAAAGGGAGACAGGCGAACGAGAACTGCGTCAGAAGTTGGCTGCTTACGATTACCGAGGCCAAATGCTGCCCGAAACGCTGACGCTGGGGCAAGATCAACCTGTGCGCGACTACTTCCGTCAATTCCCCGGACTCGACGCGGGAGCTCGTTACAACGGTGACGGCTTTTGGAGCCTGCCCATTCCAGTCAGCACGTCGGTCACGGTTGATCCGCAAGACGTCGTGATCTTTGACAGCGAAGGATACCCGCCTCTTCGCGAATTCCTAAAAACTCATGGCGTAAGGCACGTGCTGCTGACCGGCTACGCCACCGACATGTGTTATTGCCGCACAACCGCCGGTTACGAGAACTTGTCGAAAGACTTCAATGTGTTCTTGGTCGCCGACGCGTCCCTGGCAACGTTTCCAGCCAATACTTCGCCGCGATTCGCCGTGAATGCTTCCATTTCTTTCGCGGCGTTGAATCAACTCATTACCCAGGTCTCGTGGATCGAACTTGAATCGGAGGTGAAGCCATGACGAGCCATCGGGGAGAAGTCGGGCGTCGTGAGTGGTTGCGGAACGCCGCGGGGTTGTGCCTGGGAGGCGTCGTTGGATTCGGCTCACGCGCGGCAGCCTCCGCCGAGCCGGCCAAGGCACGGATTGCGATCACACTCGACCTCGAGATGAGTCGCAACTTTCCACGCTGGGAAGATACGCACTGGGATTTTGAAAAAGGGAATCTCGACGAAGCGGCCAAGACATATGCGGTGACGGCCGGTAAGCGAGTGAAGGCTAGCGGCGGCCAAGTGCATTACTTCTGCGTGGGGCGGGTGTTAGAACAGCCCGATGTCACTTGGCTGCAAGAGATCGCCCAAGAGGGACATCCCGTCGGTAACCACACCTACGATCACATCAACGTCTTGGCGCGGTCCAGCGCCGAGTTGCAGTTCCGATTTCAACGCGCGCCGTGGTTGGTCGAGGGCCGTGCTCCGGCAGAAGTGATTCGCGATAATATTCGCATCACCACAGTCGCCCTACAACAGCGCACGGGGATCGAGAATCGTGGCTTCCGGACACCGGGAGGCTTCGCCACGGGACTGCATGGCCGCGAAGATCTGCAAGCGATGTTGTTGGACTTGGGATTTACCTGGGTGAGCAGTTTATACCCGCCCCATGCCAACACCGGTCCCCATGAGGAACCGACTGCGGCGATCTATGACAGCATCGTCCAGGCGCAGGTCCGAGCGCAGCCGTTCGTATACCCCACCGGTTTAATCGAAGTTCCTATGAGCCCCATCAGTGACATTGGGGCCTTCCGCACCGGTCGCTGGAAGTTGGAATGGTTTCTGGAATCGGTACGACGTGCGGTTACCTGGGCGATCGCAGAAAAGTCGGTCTTCGACTTCCTCGCTCATCCGTCGTGTCTGGGTGTGGTCGATCCAGATTTCCAAACGATCGACCTGATCTGCGAGCTCGTGAAGGCCGCCGGGGACAGCGCTGAATTCTCGAACCTCGATCAGATCGCGGCCACCTTACCGAGACCTTGAGCAACGATACTTCGCTCAAATTGTGTAGAAACTCGGTACATTGTGCCGATTCGATGAATTCTATGGCAGTAGCGAAGCTCAACCGGATACTGCTTGACCCAGATTAACCATCTGCCCCATGAGTAAGTTCGGGGGAGAAAGCCAAACAGGAACGATGTGGCGGGGCAACGGTTTAGGATGGGCGAACGCTGCGAGAAGGGTCATCCTTAAAAGCTGACCCAAACATCCTAATTGTCTTATTTTGCCTATTGTAATAGCTAGTTGTCTTCACTAATATCGAAATGTCCTGAGGGAGTGCTTCGATCGGTCGAGTATTGAACAGGGACGAAAATGCTTTGTTTTCATAGAGGTATGCGCCGTGTCAGACTACTTGCTACTAACTGGTTCGACTGGATTACTCGGTCGGTACTTAATTCGCGATCTGCTGTTGGCCGGACGCCGTGTGGCGGTGCTTGCTCGTCCCTCGCGGAAGGAGTCGGCCAGTGAGCGTATCGAAGCCATCATGCAGATGTGGGAGTCGGAACTAGGGCAGACGTTGCCCCGCCCGATCTGCTTGGAAGGCGACATCTGTTCCGAAGGATTGGGGCTCGACAGCGCGGCGCGCGCGTGGGTCGCCGAGTATTGCTCGACCATGTTGCACAGCGCGGCTTCGTTGACGTTTCACTCGGACGGCACCGGCGAGCCCTATCGCAGCAATGTCGAGGGGACGCGGAACATGCTAGAGTTGTGCCGCGACACGGGAATTCGCGACTTGCACTATGTTTCCACGGCGTACGTCTGCGGGTTGCGACAGGATCCGGCTCGCGAGGACGAACTGGATGTCGGCCAAGAGTTCCGCAACGATTATGAGCGCACCAAGTTGGAAGCCGAAACGTTAGTTCGTCAGGCGGACTTTTTGGATCAATTGACCGTCTATCGTCCCGCAGTGATTTCGGGAGACTCGCGGACGGGATATACGAATACCTATCATGGCCTGTATCTGTACCTCCGCCTCATGTCGCTGCTCGTTCCCCAACAGGAACTGGACGATCAAGGGCGACGCTCGACGCCCTTGCGTCTCCCTATGACCGGGGAGGAGCGGCGAAACGTAGTGCCGATCGACTGGGTCTCGGCCGTGATCACGCACCTTATGCAGACTCCCGCCGCACACGGTCGGACCTTTAATTTGGCTCCCGAGAAGTGCCTGACCCCTCGCG
>JBGTHH010000922.1:0-2727 GCA_041746275.1 Pirellulaceae bacterium
CGGTAACCAGCGCGGCACGAGGCCCACCAAGACTAACCCACATGCCAACAGCCCGGCCGCCACAAGCAGTAGATGCAGCGGATCAATCACATACGTGAGATGCTCCAATAGCAGCCCACCTCCGATGCCCCCGACGCGGCCTCCCGCATAGATCACTGGCATCACTCGATTCAGTTCCGCACGCGTGAAATACTCTTGTAAATAGGTGCCGAAGTGCAGCAAGATCATGGCGAAGCCAACTTCGCGGCCAATGAACAGCCAACCCAGCCAACTCTTATCGGCCGCGCATAGCACGATTGCCACCCAGACCGCACCCAACAACAATAGCGGTCCCCATAGAATCAAACGGAACAGACCACCGCTACTCCAGCGATCCGCTCCGCGCAGATACGCACACACCACGAGCAATACCGCCACGGACGAGAAAGCGTAGTAGCGCGGCAACTGTTCGGCACCAGCGTTCTGCACGAACAGCGTCAGCGAAAGCCCATCCATCAGCGTGAGCGCCGCGAACAGTACAAAGTAAAGTGCGAAGAACGGCCGCACGCGACGCAACTGGGCCGGTTCCAAATAAAGTAAACGGCTTAACATCCGGCTCCGTGCCAATCAATTTCAGTGAACAAATGGGGACGGCGGCCCACGATCAGACGTGAGTCCTGATTCGCCGCTCGCTAAAGCGACCTGTCACGCGACGCGTGCCAACGAGCGCGGCGTGGCGAATGTTCTGGTCGGCAACCCAAAGCGTTCGGGACGATCTTCCACTTCGTTGAGCACATGCGCCACGTAGCCCGTCGCCAAGTTGCACAACTCGCTCATGTCCTCGACGGTCAGGCCCAACATTCTCAACGTGCGGCGGTTACACAGCGGCAGCATGTAGTCGGTCCCTTGGACCTTGGTGGTATCGCTCGAAGCGGTAATGTTGTTGATCAGGGCGCGGCGAACAAAGGAACTGTCGCTGCTCCGCTCGCGAGCAATTTTCGCAATCGAGGGCAGCGCACGCAACATATCCCCGTCGCGGTAAACCACGACCCGCAACTCATACTTGTGCCTGTCCAAGGGATGTTCGGGCGATTGGAGTTCACATGCATCGACGTATTCGCAAACCGTGTAAGGCAGCGCCCCGCCCGATACATCGTAGTACTCCTCGGTTTCCGCGAGTGACCGATCGATGCGTTCCACAATGGCTTCGATCGACTCGTCTCGCGAAAAGAAAAATTCGATCCCGTGCCCTAAGCCCGTCCCGTGGGGCTTGATGACCACCTGCCGATCCTGTGCCAGCCAGGACAACACCGTTTCGATCAAACTAGCTCGGCAGTTCGCATGGGTGTAACGCACTTGATCGGGCAATGCGGGATGGGAGTGGCCCTGCACGAATTCGTTCATCAAGGCGTAGGCGATGCCTTTATCGCTCCCGGCGGCGAAGCAACGATTGAGAGTTTGGAACTGGGTGAGATCGATCTGACCATCACAGCGTTGTAGCAAGTTGCTGCAAAAGCGATCGTTGACCGCTCCCATGACCGGTCGGCCGTAGAGCCACAGCCCGCCGTACTCATCCAGCGTCACTTCGTTGAGAAAGTCTTTAATGTAGCCCAGCACGACGGTCGGCCGTGTGATCCGCTGCCCGCCCGATGCGGCACGGAGTTGGTCGAGATTGCAGGCGTCGCTGCCGCCAAACGTTTGGTTCAACCCAGCGCGAATGGCCTCGACGAATAACAATTTCTCGTGCATCAAGCGATTGCGTCGCGGTGCACTGCCTGACTCCTTGCCCGAGACCGCGATGAGCACGACACCGTGCGGACTGTCAAAACTTTGCGCTGTTTCGGCGAGCGAATCCAAGATCGTGGTGACGGTTGAATCGGGAAGATTCGTCAGTCCTCCGATGCCGGTTCCATTCATCTCCAATAAATGAAACTGCTTTTGTTGTTGACGTTGCGAAACGAGGATATCGAGTGGAGCCACACAGAACAGGTCGCGTTGGCGGAAACTGCGTAGCGGTCGGCCCGAGCGATGGGCCAGGCGACGAGTGAGTTCCGCGTCTTGCGATGCGCTAATTGAGCTTCGATCTTCTAGTTCATGGCCCAAAAGCAGTGAAGCGGCGATGAGCGTATCTAAGGATACTTGCAGCCGATTGTCGCGCATAATTCGTTCTCCGATCCGTGGAGTTGCTGTGATTGAGACGGCACGCGGCCACCAATCCATGGTCGGCCCAACGCGTTGCCAGCGTGAAGGAACGCAAGCACCGTGCCATAGCCGTTTATCTATTGATGGTATTCCTGTTTGCGAAGCGGTGACGATTCGGCAGTCCTCATGAGGTGGAGTCAGGTAAAGTCTATCGACTAGGCAAAGAGAGTTCGGGGGGAAGATTGCATCCCGGTTGTAAATACTGCCAGCGCTGGTTGTAATTCCTTCAATCGTGTGGCAACGCGCTCACTGCCCCCCTCGACTTCCTGCCCTATCACGGCTTCACGTTGATAGTCTCACGAGCAACTTGCAACGCGGCCTCGACAGTAGATAGAATCGCATAGCGATCCGGCGTCGCGTAGCGACATAGTTCAACTTACGATCTGCCCGTCCGCCTGCAGCAGCCGATCGCAATTCGTTTTTATCCAATGCAGACTGAGAGCATGAACAGGAACATACGCACCGGTTTCGATGCCGAACGAAAGCTGACACTCGATCAAGACAGTGATCGTGGCGTCATGCTCGATGCCACGCCAGCGGAACGCC
>JBGTHH010000923.1:0-9583 GCA_041746275.1 Pirellulaceae bacterium
CGGCAAGCTGTTCGAGGACAAAGCGATCGTACGGCTTGTCATCGTTCAGCGACGAAATGACCCAGTCGCGATATTTCCACACGTGAGGTTTGACTTGATCACGTTCGTAACCGCACGTCTCGGCAAAGCGGACGAGATCGAGCCAAAAGCGTCCCCAGCGTTCGCCGTAGTGGGACGAGCTGAGCAATTCATCGACGCGTTGCTCGTAGGCATCCGCCGCAGGATCGTCGACGAACGCCTCGATCTGTTCGAATGTCGGTGGCAGGCCGATCACATCCGAATAAAGTCGGCGGAGCAATTGCCGACGATCGGCTGCGGGAGACGATTCCCAACCGAGCGAATCCAGCTTCGCGAGCATGAACGCGTCGATTGGATTCGCGACCAGTTCGGCTCGACGAGAGACCCGAGGTACATCGGGCCGAATGATCGGCTGCAATGACCACAGATCGCGCCCACCGCGTTCGGAGGTGCTGAACTCGTACAGGTCGAGCGTTCGAGAGTCGGGCCAGTGGGCTCCCGAGGCTACCCACTGCCGCATCGTGTCGATTTCGTCGGCAGGCAGTTTCTGAGAATGCCCTTTCTTCTCCGGCGGCATTTCACCAGCGACGATGCGTGTGACGAGTGGACTGCTGGCGATCTCGCCTGGAACCATCACTGCGCCGTTCTCGCTGCCTTGAAAGAGCGACTCACAGGAAGTCAACACGAGTTGACCGGCGGCTTGTGTCTCGTTGTGGCACTCCAGACACCGCCGTCGAGGGACACCTGCGCAGCCACGCCGACTCACGGTGCTCAGTCGCCGCGTGAACGAAGTCGCTCTTGCAATTCGACCAACAGCTTCGAAAGTTCGTCGTCGCTACGCTTCAGGAGCGAATCCAGACTCATCTCTGCGATGCCATTGAGCTGCTGCAACAACTGAATCTTGCCCGCCAAGAAACCTTTTGCCGTACCTGCTTCCATCCCTTCCTCCCGGCCTTTCGCCAACCCCTCTTCACGACCCTCTTCACGACCCTCTTCACGACCTTCTCTACGAGCTGCTTCACGAGCGGCGATCAGCCGAGCTTCCTCGTCGTGCAGATACCTCAGGCGAGCTTCGTAGAACTGGCGATCCTCTGGCGATTGAAAAATCATCTGTAAGACTCCTGCGGCTTCCACTTCGATTCGATTATGCCAACTCGCTGAATTAAACTCTAAGGTGTCCAGGACGTGGCTTTCAATCCACCAATCATTTCCTTGCCCCTCGACCCGAGAGCGGTGCGAAATCATGGTGGCACCCCCTTCGTGGTCCCAATGGCTACCGACATGTGAGAGTTCGACTATGCGAGTGATATCGTATCAAGCCCTGCATCTGCTGATTGTGACCATCCTAGTGGTTTCGGCGACGGGAGTGGGCGCGCTGCTGTTGGCTAATAGCGAACAGTACAGTTCGTTGGTCGTCATGGTATTCATGGCGGGCACGATTGGCGGGGTCGCGAATAACTACCGCCGCTTGTACCTCTTGCCCACCAATACTCGTGCCTTGCTCGACACGGACTCCCAGCGGTTGTTGATCATTCAACTCTATCTTTCGCCATGGATTGGCGGCATTTTCGCAGTGGTGTTGTACGGTGTGTTTGCCGCGGATGCATTGCAAGGTGCGCTCTTTCCCGCATTCCAGGCAGGGGACGATCCCTTCGAGACCGCTCACTCGTTCGCCGACCACATGTTGCCCGCCACCAATCGCGATGCCGCGAAAGCGTTGCTGTGGGCGTTCATCGCTGGATTCGCCGAGTACCTGCTGCCGAACTTCATCGACAAGATCGCCCGAGACAACGAGGTCAGGTCAGCTTGATGCGTTGCCCGTCGAAGGCCAGCGCCATGTTGTGTGGCAGCGCGGCATTGGTGGTGGCGTAGTCGAGCTCGTGCGACACGTGCGTGAAGAACGTTTGTTGCGGCTGCAATCGTCGCGCGACCTCGACCGCTTCCTCCAGGCTGAAGTGGGTGGCATGGCGGCGGAACCGCAGAGCATCGAGCACGAGCACATCGAGCCCCTGCAGCAAAGGCCAGCTCTCCTCGGGGATCTCATTGGTATCGGTGCAATAGGCGACATTGCCGACGCGGAAGCCGAGCACCTCGAAACGCGGCCCGTGCAGCAGGCGAATGGGCTGGAGCCACGCGCCGAGGACTTCAACAGGCTCCCGAGCGATCCGTTGGAATGTGAGCTTCGGGATCGCGCCCTCGTGCGTCTGCTCGCGCGGGCTGAAAGCGTAGTCGAACGATTGTCGCAGCCGCTGCTCGACCACGGCTTCACAATACAAGGGCAAGGGGTGTTCTAAATAGAACTGGAACAGCCGAAGATCATCCATTCCAAAGATGTGGTCGGCGTGCTCGTGGGTATAAGCCACGGCATGGACCAACCCGATCCCTTCGCGAAGCAATTGGAACCGCAGGTCGGGGGCCGTGTCGATCAGCAAGTTGCCGTGTGGCAGGCCCAGAATCGCGGAACAACGTGTCCGTTTGTTATGCGGATCATCGCTCATGCAAACGGGGCAGCCGCATCCGATCGCGGGAACCCCCACCGAAGTTCCGGTCCCCAACAGGATCATTTCGCCAGGAAAGTCGATCGTTCGGGGCATGCTGGGCACGAGGACAACTCGGGGGTTGACGTTGCGGGCTACCCGTTATGGCGGATGTTGCTGTGGGCCGAACGCTGGCGAGATCGTAGCAAGGTGCTGTCTGTTTGTGAAGGAAGTCGTAAACCTTGACTGAGCTTCCGCAGTTGACCCGTTCGCATGATCGCTATAAGCTACGTCGGCGGGGGATGTTGCGCGCTTTTTAATGCTGTCCGACGAACAAACACTCGCAGTTTTAGCAGTTAATCTTACACTCCACCACGAACGGCTGGTGACTTGCCATTATGGAACTTCTGGAACGGATTTGGGAATACCTGGGTCTCTTTTTCGGCGGCTTGCTGCGCGGCTTTGAGAGAACGATTACATCCTTTTTCGGCTCGTCCAACGCTCGGTATATCAAGAGATTACAGGCGAAGGTCGACGCGATCAACAATCTCGAAGCCAAATACGAGGTGATGACAACCGAGGAACTGCGTGGGCAGACGACGAAGTTTCGCGATCGGCTGGCGGCGGGCGAGACACTGGACGACATCTTGGTGGAAGCCTTCGCCGTCTGTCGCGAAGGGGGCAAGCGTTTTTTGGGGATGCGGCACTACAACGTCCAGATGATTGGCGGCATGGTGTTGCATCATGGCTCGATCGCCGAAATGATCACGGGCGAAGGCAAGACGTTGGTGGCGACGCTGCCCGCCTATTTGAACGCGATCGACGGCAAGGGCGTGCATGTCGTCACCGTCAACGACTACCTGGCTCGTCGCGATATGGAGTGGATGGCACCGCTGTACATGGGACTTGGCTTGACCGTCGGCGCGATTCAGAGCGATATGGCGGTGCTTGATCGGCAGAAGGCGTATGCCTGCGACATCACTTACGGAACCAACAACGAGTTTGGTTTTGATTACCTGCGCGACAACATGCGTCCTGCGGCTCGTGGGGACGATCGGTTCGAGAAACGCCATCAGCAATCGCAAGGCCGGTTGAACTTCGCCATCATCGACGAGGTCGACAACATCCTGATTGACGAGGCCCGCACGCCGTTGATCATTTCAGGACCGGCTTTTCAGGATGTGAAGAAGTATGCCGAGGCCGATCGCATTGCGCTGCAACTGCGCCGGGAGGAGCATTTCAAGGTCAGCGAAAAGGACCACTCGGTCACGTTGACTGACGACGGCGTCCGCGCGGCCGAGAAGCTGGCCAACGTCGAGAGCTTTTACACTGCGGGCAACATGGAGTGGCCGCATCTGATCGACAACTCGTTGAAGGCGCACTACCTCTACAAACGCGACGTGAACTACGTCGTGAAGGAAGGCAGCATCATCATCGTCGACGAGTTCACGGGCCGCTTGATGGAAGGTCGCCAGTGGAGTGATGGTCTGCATCAGGCCGTGGAGGCCAAGGAAGGGGTCCGCATCAAGGAGGAGACGCAGACGCTCGCCACCATCACGCTGCAGAACTTCTTCAAGCTCTACGGCAAGTTGTGCGGTATGACTGGCACGGCGATGACGGAAGCCAACGAGTTCTGGAAGATCTATAAACTCGATGTGATCGCCATCCCGCCCAACCGACCGCTCGAACGGATCAGTTTCCCCGACGTGATCTATCGCACGGAACGCGAGAAGTTCATCGCCGTGGCGGACGATATCGAACGACATAATCGCTGGGATGTCTTGGTCCTGAAGAACGGCGACGAGTACTGGGGCACCATTGTCAAGGAAGACGATCAATCGATCGTCCTGCAACTTAAGGAAGGCAAGGCAAAGGAAACGGTGGCCAAGGCCGACATCACGATGATCGAGCGTCACGGCCGCCCCGTGCTGGTCGGTACCGTGTCGATTGAAAAGAGCGAGCGACTGTCGGATCTGCTGAACAAACGCGGCGTCAAGCACGAAGTCTTGAATGCCAAGCAACACAAACGCGAGGCCGAGATTGTCGCACAGGCGGGGCGGATTGGTTCCGTGACCATCGCGACCAACATGGCGGGGCGGGGCACGGATATCGTCTTGGGGGGCAATGCCGAGACCATGGCTTGGGCTCGTCTCCAAGATCAGTACCCCACGCGTCTGGATGTGCCGCACGACGTGTGGGAAAATTTGGTCCATGAAATCGAAGTCGCCGAGAACATGAAGGAGCAAGGGGGATACGTCAAGCAACTGGGTGGGCTTCACGTGGTGGGGACCGAACGGCACGAGGCGCGACGTATCGACCTCCAGCTTCGTGGGCGTTGCGGGCGGCAGGGTGACCCCGGCAGCAGCCGCTTCTATTTGTCGTTGGAAGACGACTTAATGCGGATCTTCGCCGGACCATGGGTCAAGAGCATCCTCGAACGGTTGGGCATGCAGGAAGGCGAGCGGATCGAGAGCAAGTTGGTCACGCGGCGTATCGAGGCGGCTCAGAAGAAGGTCGAGGAACGGAACTTTGAAGTTCGGAAGAACTTGCTGGAATATGACGAGGTGATGGACGAGCAGCGGAAGCGGGTCTACAGCTATCGTCAGCGGATCTTGGATGGCGTGAATTGCCGGGATTTGGTGGCGGACATGATCCGCGAGCAAGTCGACCATCATCTCAATGCGTTCGCCAATCGCGACTACGGCGTCGAATCGTTCGCCGGATTCGTGACGTCGAAGTTCGGGATGCCGTTTGAATCGCGTGATTTTCGCGGGATGGATTATCCCACGGCCGAGCAATTCGCGAAGGACGAAGCCGAGCGTCTGGCCGAGACCCACGTCTTCGACGCCATCGAGGAAAATCTTCCCGGCGAAGAGGACGAAGGGGAATGGAATTGGGAAGCGCTCGCCAAGTTCGCCAACACGCGTTGGGGACTCAACCTGCGCGATCGAGACCTCAAACGCGAAGGCCGTGACCGTGTCGCGCAACTGATCATCGACAAGGCGCGCGAGGCCATCGCCCGCGTGGATTTGACCGACGGCGCTCCGCTGCTTGAGGAAACCTTTGGCGCAACCACCATCGTGGCCTGGGTGCAGCACAAGTTTGGCACCCAGTTGGACGTGGCCGAAGTACGGGCGATGGAATTGGCGGAGCTGAAAGACACAATCTGCCTAAAGGCCGAAGCGAGTTATGACCAGAAGGAGTTCGAGTATCCGGTGCTCGCCGGACTGTATCGTTATACGTCGGGAACGGGCCAGCACGAACGCATCGATCGCGAAGGTCTGATCGCTTGGGCTCAGGAGCGTTTTCAGGTTCGGCTTGACATCGATGATCTGCGAAACAAGCAGCGTGGCGAGATTCGTGAATTCCTGCTCCAACACAGTTCCGCGCATCGCGTCTTGGCGGAGCAGACCCGTCGCGAGGCCGAGTCGCGAATCGAAAAGATCTTCGACGCGCCGAGCGAGGGGCAATTGGCCACAGTGGTCGGCAGCAAAGGTTCGTTGCTTGCCCTGTCGCATTGGCTGCACGAACGCCTTGGCTTCGAAATGTCGGTGGATGAAATCGGCCGACTGGATCAGGACGAGTTGAGAGTCAAAGTCATCGGGGCCGTCGAGGATCGGTATCGTCCCGAGATTCGCCGCATGGAGCGCCAACTGCTGCTCCAGATCGTCGATAGCGCGTGGAAGGATCACTTGCTGGCGATGGACCATCTGCGCAGCGCCGTCGGCTTGGCCGGATATGCCCAGATGGATCCCAAGGTCGAATACAAGCGTGAGGGCATGAGGTTGTTCGAGGGCATGTGGACCATGTTGGGGCAACGCGTCACCGATTTGATCTTCCGCATGGAGCAATTGGACGAGGATTTCGTCGGTTCGACCTGGGTCGAGACCTCCGCGCGGCACGACCAGGCGCGCAGCGCCAGTCAGTTGGTGAACGAGCAACAACAGGCGATTGATGCCAGCCAGGAAGTCAAGGTCGAAACGATTCGCAATCGCACGGAGCGTGTCGGTCGCAACGATCCGTGTCCCTGCGGCAGTGGTCGCAAGTACAAGCAGTGTTGCATGAGAAAGAACACGCCCGCGGCATAAGGCGAGTCATGCGTGTGGCGCGCGAACGCATGCCATCGCCGCTTACTCGGATGTTCTCGCGAATCGTTTGGTCGTTTTTGGGGAAGGATTCCCACGATGCCCTACCTGTTGAATGTTGTCTACTGCGGGCTGCTGCTGTTGGCGTCGCCCTGGTTCGTCTGGGCGGCGCTGCGGAAACGGAAGTACCGCGAAGGCTATGCGGCGAAGTTCCTGGGGCGTGTGCCGCACCGCGTTGGTCACCGTCCCTGCGTGTGGTTGCATGCGGTCAGCGCGGGCGAGGTGAATCTGCTCGAACCGCTCATCGGACGGCTGCGGAGCGACTTTCCGGAATGTGAGTGCGTCCTCTCGACGACGACCCAAACGGGATTCGAAATTGCTCGGAAAAAGTATCCGGAACTGATGGCTTTCTACTGCCCACTCGACTTCAGTTGGGCGGTTCGTGCCGCGCTCCAACGTATTCGCCCGGATGTGCTGATCTTGGCCGAGCTGGAGTTGTGGCCGAACCTGATCCGCGCGGCCAGCCAACGTGGCGTCCGTATTGCCATGGTGAATGGCCGGTTAAGCGAACGGAGTGCGCGAGGCTATCAACGCATCCATTGGTTCGTGCGGCCGTTGCTGCGGAGCCTAGATCTGATCGCTGTGCAAAGCGAGGAGTATGCCCAGCGTTTCCTGGTGTTGGGTGCCGATCCGCGACGAGTGCATGTGACCGGTTCGATGAAGTTCGATGGCGCGCAGACGAATCGCGCGAATCCGCGGACCAGACAACTGGCCGAGTTGGCTGGGCTGGCGGAGACCGATTTGGTTTTTCTGGCAGGCAGTACCCAAAGTCCGGAAGAGGACTTGGCGATGGAAACCTTTCGCGAGTTGATGGACGAGTTTCCCCGACTCCGTTTGATCCTCGTGCCGCGACACCCGGACCGCTTTGACGAAGTCGCGCAACGGCTCGACCGCTCGCAGTTGCCTTGGCAGCGCCGCAGCGAATTGACGAACTCGCAAGTTAAGGACGCTCGCATCCTGCTGGTCGATGCGATGGGGGAGTTATCTGCTTGGTGGGGAGTGGCTCGGATCGGGTTTGTCGGTGGGAGCATGGGGACGCGGGGTGGGCAGAGCATGATAGAGCCAGCCGCGTATGGGGTGGCGGTTGCGTTTGGGCCGCGGACTCACAATTTTCGCGATGTGGTGCGGCTGATGTTGCAGCGCGAGGCAGCCATCGTGGTGCGCGATGGAGCCGAGTTGACGGAGTTTGTGCGAGGCTGTCTGGACGACGAGTCGCGTCGCGAGGAGTTCGGCCGCCGCGCCCAGGAACTCGTTCTGCAACAACTCGGTGCGACCGCCAAGACGGTGGCCTTGTTAGCCGAGCTCCTGCCTGAACGGCCGGTACGAAGCCAAGTGGCCTAGTGGTCTGTCGATTCTAGATTTTAGGGTTGGAGTTCCGGCTTTAGCCGGTAATTCGCAGCCTGAAGGCTGTACTCCAACCCGCATTCTTAATCGTGACAAAGCACTCGGCCAATTCCGACTTCGTCGATTTGCCTAAAGTCAGAACGTGTCATACGTTTGTTTAGACCAGATCTCGAAGTGAGAGCATGCCATGCAGAAGCAGCCAACGGTAATCGAAACGGGACAGCGCCTTCGCAAAGCCCTGTGCGTCCATGTCGGGGAGGCGGTGGGCAACGAGTTGGTGGATTTGATCGATGCCTTGATCCGTCGCGTCGAGGAGTTGGAACGTACGAAGGTCGACGTGATGCCCATTGTTCCCGGTGGCAAGTCGCCTGGCGGTCGCCGGTCGCCGAATCTTTCGGCACGCTAGATGCCCATTTGGGCCAACGCGTCGATCGTCCGGCTCACGATGCCATAGAGCGTCGGGTGCGACGACTCAAACGCCTCGGCACTTTCGCGCAATCGTTCGGTGAGTGAGTTGGGTTCAATCTCGGCGGACTGCTTGTCCAACGCCGCCCGCATGTCACCGACAGCCTCTTCCAGCAGCTCACGTGTCGTGGCATCAAGTTCCGTTAGCGAAGCCAGTTCGGCCTCCAATTCGGTAATCGTCGCTCGCAGTTTCTCGATTCGTTCCGGCATCCTGATCCTCGTCCTACACCTAAGAGCCTGTCCGAAAAGGGGTCTGACCCTTTGGAGGCGAGTCGATTTCACTTGGTTTTTGGCCTCGCCGGAGAGGGTCAGACCCCTTTTCGGACAGGCAGTAAGAGTTATTCACTTGCGGAGACGTCCTGGAGCGTCAGTTCGCGCGGCAAGGGGGGATACTTGCCCGCCATGAGGTCAGCCAACACGGGTTGGATCACATTGGCCGGAAGTGCGTAGCTGGAAACGCGACTCACGCGCGCGATGTTCATGCCCACGACTTTCCCGTCGAGGTCGACGACCGGCCCGCCACAATCCTTCGGTCGCAGTACGGTATCGTGTTCGATGACATAAGGGAAGCCCGTGCGGCGACTGCTAAGAGGCCCACCAAGGCTCTCCATCAATTCCGTTTGCTCCATATTGCCGATGCGGTTGGCGTCTCCGAGCGTGGCGGGCAGCGACAGCGATTTGCCGCTGCGCTGAATCGTGAGCGAGATGCGGTCTCCCGGCAGGAAGTTGCGGATCGTGGCGCTCACCGCCTGGGGGTGCTGCATCGTTTGGCCATTCACGCTGGCGATGATGTCCCCCACTTGCAAACCCGCACGCGCGGCCGAGCTGCCAGGAATGACGCGATTCACCCGCGTGGTCTGTCCGAACTGTTCGAGACCTACGCCGAGAATCGCTTGGGGCTTGGGCAATGGGCGCGCCGCCGTGCTGATGATGCCGATCGCGGTGGGCTCCTCGGTCAGACCTGTGGTGATCAGCCAACTGCCCACGCTGGGCACATTCGTACTCGCCCATATCACCGCCGGTAGCCGAGTCGCGGGAATCTTCCGCAGCGCTACATCAAAATCGGGATGCAGGCCCACCAATGGGGCTGCGACTTGACGTCCATCGTGGAGTTGAACTGTGACTTCGCTCGGC
>JBGTHH010000924.1:0-2672 GCA_041746275.1 Pirellulaceae bacterium
TTGCTTGAGCATGACCTCCGACTGCGGGCCGGCTCCACCCGTGTGCAACATGCCACGGATGAAGGTCGAGGGAATCGGTAAATCACTCACTACCGTTTCCGCAAGAATCTGATCCTGGCCTCCGCCTTTCACTCGATAGAGAAACACAATGCGAGTGCCGCGGCGTGCGATACGCACGCTCTCGACCTGATCGATTGGATCAACTCGAAGCCGACGGTACTCGCTGTTCCCTCCGATGTCGACAAGTCGGACCTGGGCATAAGCCTGTCGCTCTCCATCCGACTGCTGCACGATCAGCACGTTCGCCTGCGTCTTCGACGCATCGGGGAACTCGACTTGCAGGTAGAACGAAGAGTTCTGTGTACCCTTCGGCATGCCCAAATTGAGATCGTCGAAGCGAATTGCAATGTCGAAGTCACCTTCCAACGCGAGGTGCGGCGCAAACCCCGTAGAAGTCCAGTTGTCTGTGCCGGGTGACAACATGCGAAGCCCGTTCGTATCAGCCGGCGCGAAAGACCTCCAGCGATGGAACCGATCTTCGGAGAATGGATCCTTGGCGAAGTCATGATGGAATTGCTGCGGAAGCGCATCGCGTTGCTTGTTCAATTCGGCCAGCACCTCACTCTGATCCAGCAGCGCCAAACCAGATAATTTATGGGCGCGGATGGAAAGGGTTTTCCAAACAACTTTCGTTAATCCTTCGCCATGCGCTTGGGCCATTAGCCGCAGGCTGCTGATGTCATCGGTCGTTTCAGTCTGCGTGCCGACCGTTCGAAAGATCGACGAGTCGCCCTCGGCAAACATGTAGTACACGGTACCACCGCGACGCGCTATGCGCAGCTTCCCCGACGTTGCTTCGACCGTGTGATTGGCAAGCTGAGTGCGTCTTGCGCCACCAATCTCGCGCGCAACATAAGATGCCTGCACAATAGGTTGGGGCGGAGCCCGGTGCCGCAACAGCCTTCGGCACAGGAGGTACTCGTTCAACTTTTCATTGTCCAGCAGGGCCACCAGGTAGAGACCGCCACTGCCACCCTCAGCAGGCGTGGCCTCTAGTTGCTCGAAGGAGGCTACGATGTCGAAGTCGCCTTGAATCGTCAGGCGAGGAGCGAAGGTAGAGTTGTGATAGCCTTCAGCACCAATTCGACTCACGTGCAAGCCGTCCGCTCGTACCTCAAAGTCATCGCTCTTGCCGATAATCATGCCGAAGAGATCTTGCGGAAATCCGGCGTTCGCAAAGTCGTGCTCGAAGACGGCGGTTAGCTCCGCGATTGATTCATCGAGAAAGTCCGCACCTTCGCCCGCCAATTCCTGTTTCGTTACCGGCGGGAGTTCGGGCGGCCAGTTGCCTCGCCACACGACGTTACGTACGTAGGCTGTGGTCTGATCCGCGTAATGAAACAGCCCGAACGTGCGTTGATTCGTCGGTTCCAGTTCGCGCTGGAAGATGAGTTCGTCGTTGAGCGTGATGGCCACCAGATCACCTGTTAGCGACAGATGTAAACGGTTCCAGGCGTCCCGCTTCAGCGGCAACGCTTTCGGACCGCGGCGATTCTGAGGCTCGTCAACAAGATTGTCCGGAGCAAGTTCGGTGCGATCGAACTCGCAATCGGTAATCCAATGAACACGAACCCCATCCGGCAATAGCATGAAGACCAGGCGATCGAGCGCCGGATGCACGTCCGTTTTGCCCTCTTGATAGTAGAAGTCGTATTCAATCGTTCCGTCCTCGACCATCGGGCGATGATAACGGAGCAGCGTCTCGCGGTTTGATCCGGGCAGATCGTCCCAGCGAATGCCGAAGATGCCGCCACCGTTTGGCAAATCACCAAGCTGCCGCCACTTCTGGTTGGGTCCGACCCGATGTCCGTTGTTGATCGGCAGCCAACCCGCCAAGTCCGCCGTGTTGGTGAGATTCACTTCGACAGGAACCTTCGGCTGGCCGGTGATCCGCAAGTTGCGGACGGCACCGTTAGTGCTGTGAGGGCTGCGGATGGCGATCCACGGATCGTGTTCAGCGTCCAATGCTCGCTCGTGAACTTTGCGACCGTTGAAGTAGGTCGTACATACGCCGTTCCGGACAACCGCTCGATATCGAATCCACGCGTCTGGACTGCTCATCGGAGGTTCAAGCGCGAGCCGTTTGGAATCTCGAAAATCACCCACGTCGTACTCGCGGAGCGTGTATACCGGACCAACCCACTGCCCAGCGATCCACATGTTCGTCTCGCGCCAGTCGAACCCGCTCACGTCGCATTCGACCTCAAAGTCGCCGCGCAACGGAATGCGGTAGAACAAGAAGTCGTCGTCATGGCTTGCAAAATTCGCGATGGTCGCAGGTTCCGTTAGCTCCCACCGAGCCTGTGGAAATCCCTGGCCGCGCGTGCGAGTCGTTTCGCGACTTGCAGGCACCCAGTTCGCCAGCGGCGATACGTCACGAGACCGTTGGGCCGAAGCGTCGCGCAGTGTCTCATCTCTGTCGCAGAGATCGAAATAGCGTACCCGGCCTGCCAACGCTCGCATGCACCGATCCCAAGCTGCATATCCACTGGGGATGTTTTTCCGAGTTTGCTTTTCCGCAATAAGAAAGACCATGTCGCGGACGGCGTCTCGCGTCTCGGCATACGGTGCGGCGTGCCAGATCGCGAGCGTCTCGGGCCAACGCTCGGACA
>JBGTHH010000925.1:0-2893 GCA_041746275.1 Pirellulaceae bacterium
ATGCCTAATGACAAGATGCCAACGCCCAAATTCAGGTCGGGAGCGTCGGTGCCATCGGATATCGCCGGCGATGAGATGAAGCGACTTGCCCAACGACTGGCAGGTGCCTTTGTCGCTTCTCCCGCCGGGGCGCAGACGAAGGCGGCCGGCCAGGGCATTTGCGACTACTGCAATGCCGACGTTCCTCTCGACGCGGGATATCTTACGGGGCCGATCAGCGCCGAAGACGCCTACCCCAGCATGACCTGCGAGACGTGTTTCGACCGCCACAAGCTGACCCCCTGGGACGGCGACACGTCGCGGATGCCGCAGGAGCATGCCGAGCAGTTTGAACTGGTATGTTCGGAGATCCAGAAAACAGTCGCAACACCTGCCCCTGCCGGAGCACCTATTGAACCAAAGCCACAGGCTCCGTGCCAGGAACTCATTGAGCGAAAACGTGTGGCTGCGCCGGCCGTTCCGCGCCGCGACCATTACAACGAGGAGCTTCGAACATTTTATAGCCGAATGCAAATCGGTTCATCTTCCGTTCATGAATGCGAAGCGTGTCACATTCTCCTCTATACGGAGACGGGCGGTCTTGGCAGTGGCCTCATGATGCTTGCGGCGATTCAGAACTCACCGCAAGCGATTGCGGCATTCTTGCTGATCATGAAGAATATGCTGGGACCAGAGCACGTCCCGGATATGGGTGATAACGCGATCCTGCTTGGCTTGGGGTTGCTGAGCAACTTCCAACTCAGTCGGTGTGACGAATGCCAAAAACTGCTTTGTCCTGCATGCCTACAGGGACAATCGAAGCGAGCTGGCTGCGTTATGTGTGAGCATAGCAACAGGGGCACATCACCGGGAGCGGTGCCGTTAGTATTCTTGCGCGGACATGAGAAGTGGATCAATGCGCTTGCTTATTCACCGGATGGACGACGCCTTATCGGTGCTTTGCGGGACGGAACCGTGCGCATATGGGATACGGATGATGGCACTGAAGTTGTTGTATTTGCTGGCCATAACGGGCCCGTGGACAGTGTCAGCGTTTCGCCTGATGGTCAACGAATCGCTAGCAGCGGAGAGGATGGCACGATCCGAATCATCGACGCGAATGACGGATCCGAGATCTTTGTTCTGCAAGGGCATGAAGGCTGGGTGAGAAGCGTCACATATTCCCCGGATGGCCGACGCATCGCCAGTGCCGGCCAGGACGCGACGATCCGAATTTGGGATTCGGAAACCAAAGTAGAACTCGCCGTCCTACGTGGCCACTCGAGTGTCGTCGGACAAATCAGCTTCTCTCCCGATGGTCAGCGAATCGCGAGCAGTTCGTTTGATTGTTCTGCACGGGTGTGGGATGTCAATTCGGACACCGAACTGCACATATTTGGTGATCACGAAGGTGCGGCTTTCAGTGTGAGATTTTGCCCTGATGGTCGACGGATTGCCACTGGCGCACAAGGAGGGTTGCATGTATGGGACACCGAAAGCGGCGCTAAGCTGTTGACTCTGGGAAGAGATGAAGGACAACCACAGGTCCAGGACATCGCGTTTTCACCCGATGGCCGCCACCTCGCCGCCACCTGGGGGAACATATTATCCGTTTGGGATGTCGAAACCGGCGCGGAACTTGGTTTCTTCCAGCAACACAAAGGAGTGAAATGCATCGCATACTCTCCTGATGGGTGCAGAATTGCGACTGGCTCAGTCGATCAAACGGTGCGAATCTCGACCGCACCGCAGTCAGAGGGTGACGCATCCGGCCAGACGGTCCATGACGGAGGTATCGCCACGCCGCTTCACGAACTGGCCGCCCGGAGTGAAAGCCCGGCAATCGAAGCATCCAATCCCGTTTCGCTGATAGCAGGCCCCACGCTGTCACCCGCGAAAAAACATGGGGCTTCCGCCTACCACTTCGACTTGCTGGATCGTCGGCTGGTCGCGCACGACAACGGTCAGTCCGATGTGTGGTCCTTGGATAATTGGCAACCCGTGCAGCAAGAAGTCTTTCCGATTGGGCTCGATTTGGCCAAACACATCGGATCGGACAACAATGGTAACTTCACGAGCAGTCTGGAATATCATTCCAACGGTAAAATACTCCGACTCAAGGCTGGCTATATTCGTCCCTTCGATTTCAACGCACAAGTGGCTTTATTGCTGTGGGATCGCGAGAAACATCGAATTCTCGCCGCAGTAGCGATCAGTTTATTTGCGATTCCAAATATCAAAGTCAGCCACACGGCACAATTCGTGGCGATGGAGTTTTACGAAGGGTCATTAAAAGCACTCAGGCGGAAGTTACACATGAGTTCGGTGGGAGCGGATGGGCAGTTTGACTTGCTGCACTCACGTTTCAATATGTGCTACGGTGCTGGCGTATCCGTCTCGTTCTCTCGGGATGAACTATTCGTCGCCGTTCAAAGGCAAGACAGGCGAGAGAAGATCAAGGACGAAGAGGACAAGTGGCAAGTGGTTGTGCCCGGTGAGCTGATTGTTTATGACACGAGCGAGTGGAAGGAACTGGCGAGACTTCCCCATGCTTTCGATCCGGCGTTTCTTCCCGAGGGGCATCTGGTGTCGTGGAAGATGGAGGACTCCATCGCGCAACTGGTGGATCGCACGGACGGTGAAATCCTTCATGAGGTACAGCTTTGCCCAAACGCCAAGGAACATGTCTGGTCGAGCGATTACGACTTCATGGCGGTTGTGACTGACGACGGACGCTTGGTTATCTGGAGTCCCTGGCTGGACGAGCAATTGGCCAGTATCGATGGTCCATGCGATGAAGCCAAAGGGCTCACTCTCAGTCCCGACGACAAATACATCCTGCTACACGCCCCAGAGGATGATCGCGTCTTTCCCTACACGATCATGGGTAGCATTCCGAAACGCCCTCGCATCA
>JBGTHH010000926.1:0-9989 GCA_041746275.1 Pirellulaceae bacterium
AGCCAGAACGGACGCGAACTTGACGGGCGAACGTATGACGAGTTCCCAGAAATCCGACCGCGCGAGATCCCAAGAGTTCAAGCCCGCCAACAGCTAACCAGATCTTTCGCCGCGGTTCTTCCGTTGTCATGTCAGAAGCACGACTACCGAGATAGAATAGAAATTGAGGTAGTGCGATGACAGTATATGAATTCTTACGTCCCCGGTTTACTGGTGCCCGCTTTCAGGGGCACGCCATTCCACTCGAGATGCTCCGCGACTTGGCGGTGTTGGAAGAAATGATGGTCGAGGTCGCCAAGTGGAAGTATTTACAAGAGAACCCAAATCGCAAACGCTCACCGCGGCGATTCACTGAAGGAATCTCCTTGAAGCTGACCGGCGTGGAGGACGGCAGTGCCGTCCCTGTCATCTCTTTGGTCGTGTCGGCAGCGATGCTCTTCCCGCCAGAGAATCAAGAGTACTTTGAGAAAGCTCGCGATGCGGTTGTCGCAGCCATCGGCGCTGCGGAGCACAACCAACCAATTACAGATCACCTGCCGGAAAAGGTCTTAGCGTACTTTGACCGATTTGGTCGCAGCTTGCGGGACGGGGAATCTATAGAATTTCCGGGAGCTGAGAATGCTGGTCCAGTACGACTGACGCGCGAGACTCGTCGGAAACTTGTTTTCGCTTCGGCCGCAGTCAAGGAAGTATCGGAGGAAACGTCCATCCGCGGTTGCGTTCCCGAAGCAGACCAAGACGATATGCGTTTCGAGATCCAATTACCAGATGGCAAGAAGATCACCGCCCCAATCGATCCACAACATTTGGATGCGGTATTAGAGGCGTTCAACGGGTATCGCGAAGGACTACGCTTATTGGTTCAGGGCATAGGCAAGTTTAATCGACAGGAGCGGCTACTAGGCTTTTCGTCCATCGAACACCTGACAACTTTGGATCCTTTGGATATTTCGTCGCGTCTGGATGAATTCCGAAGCTTGGAGGATGGCTGGTCCGAAGGTGACGGCAAGGCACCATCCTCCTCTGGTCTTGATTGGTTTGCGGCTGCGTTTAACACTCACTTTCCAGACGATCTTCCCCTGCCTCACCTCTATCCGACGTCCGAAGGCGGCATCCAAGCGGAATGGTCTTTTGCGTCCGCCGAGATTTCTCTGAACGTAGATATCGAACGACAACACGGCGACTGGCACGTCCTCAATCTGCAAACCGATGCCGAAAACGCTCAGGAGCTATCCCTGGCGCAGAGTGAAGATTGGGAATGGATGGCCGAACAGGTCCGACTGCATTTTGAGGGGGCATGATGACGGAAGACACTTACCTCTACCGACAAGTACATCCGTCATGGATTCAAGCGGGCAGAATCACGTCCCAGGTGTTCAAACCGACGCCCAAGGATAACAACAAGCTTTCGGCGTACGATGGTGATCAGATCTCCGCCGAGAAGGCTTGGATGCACTACACCAAGGAGTTGGGTTATGCGTCAATCGGTGCCGTTGCTGTTTCGGTTCAAGAGTGCAAGTCGGAATCGTTAACTGTACGTCTGGACCGAGAACCGTTTCTCGAACATGTTTCGATCGATTTCGATTCACGTGGAGACAAGAGCATTGACGGTATTGCCAAGCGACTCAAGAACGCAGCGGTTTCGCGAGGCTGGCAGTATCAGGCTGACCCCGAGGCCTGAAGCGGTGGCGGGCGGAACTCGAGATCGCGATCTCCGATCCGAAGAGCGAGTACTACACGACCAAATTACGCGATGCCGATTTGGTGACGGAATACCCGGACGAGTACCGCGCGGCGGGAGCGTTCATCGTCCCGAAGCAGGCGCGGTGAAGGGAATTGCTGAAGCACGCCCGGTCCGCGTTTGGTAAGCTCGTAAACCCCTGGCGAGAACAGACTCGCGTAAGTGTTTGTTAGGGGGAAGTCTTAGGTCACTCCCGCGACGCCCTGCGGCCGCAACTCCTTTCCGGCGCGATCCGTCTCCGGTAGGCGGAAAGTCTCATCGAGGCGTTGGTATGATGATCGTGAGCACGCTGACCGAACGGCAGCGGCAAGTCGCACTTACGTCTCCTGACCATTCGTTTGTAAGTAATTGCTAGTTCGAGTTACCAATACTTCTGAAGTGAGGTATTGCATTGCTTGAGGACGATCAAAAGTCGCTGTTCATGAATTGGCTTGATGAGCATGGATCGTCAGTCATGAAAGTGGCGCGCGCATACACCCTCACTAGCGAGGAGTGCCAGGACCTCGCTCAGGAAATCCTGCTCCAAGCCTGGCGGTCCTTACCGAATTTCGAGGGGCAAGCAAGCGCGGCGACGTGGTTTTATCGTGTGGCACTGCACACGGCGATGAACTGGCACAGAAAGGACAAACCGCGACGAGCGAGTCAACAACCGTTGCTCGAGGTGCAAACCCTGGCCAGTGACGGGGCCGACAGTGCCGAGCTGGCTCAGCATCGCGATACCGTTGAGCAGCTCTACAAGGCGATTCACCAGTTACCGAAATCCGATGCGGCGTTGGTGCTGCTGTATCTGGATGAACTGAGTTATCGCGAGATGGCCGAAGTGTTAGGCATCTCGGAGAGCAACGTCGGCGTGAAGTTGAACAGGGCGAAGAAAGCTCTCAATGCACTAATGAACGGAGAGTCGCATGGATCCTGACAAGTACCAGCAGGCGTGGCAGGCGGATGCGGCTCAGACGCGTGTCACGATCAACGCCGACTTGCTGTTGAATGAAGTGCGGCGTTCCCACCAAGAATTTCAATCGACGATCTTCTGGCGAGATGTTCGTGAAGTAGGAGCATCGCTGCTAATGATACCATTCTGGTTCCTTTTGGGCATCACGTTGTCGTTGCCCTGGACTTGGTATCTCACAGTGCTGGCTCTAGTTTGGGTTACCGGGTTCATACTTGTGGATCGTCGGCGTTACCCGCAACGGCAGAGTGAACCGGGTGAGCCGCTGCTTTACTATGTGAAGGAGTCATTGACCCAGTTGGAACATCAAATCTGGCTGCTGCGTAATGTTTTTTGGTGGTATCTACTACCGTTTTCTATTTCCATCATGGCCTTCTTTTCCCACACCGCTTGGAAATCGTTCGGTGTCTGGTGGGTGTTCCTCATCGTTGTGGGACTTAGCGGCCTGTTCCTGTTCGTGTTATATGGGTGGGTCTACCGACTGAATCAACGCGCCGTGCGTATGCAGCTTGAGCCCCGACGCCAGGAGTTGTTGAAACTGGTCGCAAGTCTCGAAAGTGAAACGACCAACGAAGACTCGCACGAGATCGTCGATTTCGTGTCAGCGCTGGCCGCTCCGGTTCAGGGTTGTAGTTGGGCGGAGAACTGGAATCGCATAATACCGTCGTGGCGTGAAGCGACCGCGATCACGCTGGCCACGCTGGGCGGAGCGTTCTGCGGGCTGTGGTTTCCCATCGACGAGATGGGGCCTGTGTTTTTTCAATCGGTGGTGGGAGCCGTCATCGCATTCGAGATTACATTGGGGCTCGCCTGGCTGCGGTCCCGAAAACGGCACAAGTCGTCACTAACGGTCGATCGTGGGCCGAAGAACCTGGCGTCGAGTGTTAAACTGGAAGACTCGGCCAACCAAAAGCGGCCGCTATTGCCGGGGGCACCGGCCATGCTGATCATCGCTTTGACTGTGTTCGTGTCGATCATGGCGGTCCTGGCGCTATACCGGTTCATGAGCGAGGCGCGGCGGGGTAACGAGAAAAGAGCTGGTCGAGCAGTATCAATCTCCCAAGCCGAAAAAGTCGAGTCCGCGCACTACGATTTGGCTTGTTCCTTCTCCCAACGATCGCGCAAGGAGACGGCGCGATTGGACACGGGCTTGTCGGGGGTGGCATCCCGTCCCTGAATCATCCAACCCAACCTGATCGACTTCCTCATCGCCACGCTGGAGCAAAGGCAGATGAAGCGCTCTCACGCTTTGAAAGTGCGAAGGCGAGGTCGCCACACACATCGTCGACGATCACTGGACCGTCGAGATTCGCTTCCCTATCACCGCAGACGAAAACGATCCGCTGAATCAGGTCATCGGCCGTCATCCGACGCAAAGCCTGCCGTGGCACATCAACCTCTGTCGCCAGCGCATCCGCGAGGACGGCCAGGAACTGAGCGCCCTCTCACCCACCGGCACGAATGGCTTCCACATGCCGATGAAATTCGCGCACTTCTACGACGGCCGCTCGCATCAATTCGAGGCGGATCCCAGCGTCACCGACTTCGCCATCGCCTTCCAAAGTGCCACGCAGTAGCGCAAAGTCGAGAGCTTCCGCGCTCTCGCCGAGATGGAGAAGATCACGGACCTACAAAAAGCCGCTGCGTTGGAACAAGCCGCTCTGCTGGATAAAGCCAACGCCGAGGCCATCACCGAGCGCATTCCGATCGAGGCCGTGAAAAAGAGACCGCGCAGATGCAGAGTCTCCTCGCAAAGGGCAAGGCAACAGAAGCAATCGCGCAATTCGCCAACGAAGATCTGACTCAATGGCCGTTCTGGAAGCGCGGCGACGGTTACCACTTACGCGGACGAGCCTATTACATCACCAAAGATGGAGCCAAAGCCGAAGCCGATCTCACGAAAGCGCTACTGTGGATCAGCGAACCTCGCATCCGCGATTCCCTATTGTTGACGCTCGCCCAGAATCTAGAACACAACCTCGGAGACGACGACGGAGCCCTGGAAGCGTTCCACGCCATCGTCGCCAGCCGTGAGCGCATCGGTGGGGCGGATGAGTACGGTGCGTTGCAGGGCATCGCGCGAATCCAGACCCGACGCGGTCAATATGACGAGGCCCTGCGCACCCTAAACCGAGCCAACCTCGACAAGCTGCAGGGCACGTGGCGGGAAAACATCCTCAAAGCGATCGAAGCGGTCAACGAAGCGAAACGCAATGGCACCGAATAGTCCACTCGCTTGTGCTTCGTACCGGCACGAGATCGGAAACCTTCGTGACTCAGGACGGTTCGTCTTGTGCGAGGACGTCGGTCGGCGCGTCCTGCGAGAATGTCGCTGTCGTAGCGATCAACCAGCTTACACGAAGCTTTTAGCGTTCCCGATTTCAGGAACCGTTCGAAAGCCGCCTGATCCCGTATTCTCGTTTTGTGGCCGGAACGAGTTGGTGCCCCCGTTCGAGTACTTTTCGCTCCAAGAAATTGAGACTCATTTCTTCGATAACATACTCGCGAGTTCGATGCGAGTGTTCTCCACCCCAACTGAACGGAAACATCCGCCGCCCTCCCTCTCGATTCGCCACGATGTGTTTCTGAGGTCCTGCGACTCCACGTCGAGACGACCTTTGCGTATGGCAGGGTAGCGTGGCATTTGAAGTCGATCCAAGACCAGTCTGGGGGGCTTAGGCATCCGGCGCAGTCGGCCGTTGCGCTGGATGTGACTTCGATGGGACCGACGCTGGCTGGGAACGCGAGCGATCGTGACTCTCAGGTCGGTTCGTCCTTAGGCAGTTGGTAGCGTCGATCGATGTGACCGATGCAGGTTGAGTTTCATAACGGAAATCCGTTTCTGGTGAGCCTACCGTCGAGTTGAAAAGTAGACCAATTTCCCCATGCGCGATTCTGCACCAAACGTCAACTGCAATCGAGCCATAAATGATAGATCGTTATTCCGCATGCCGAGCCCTTTCCATCTGGCCACTCAAAGTCGCGTCGGTGCTTGCTGAAGCAAACGGCTTCTGCACCTACGACAGCTTCAGCTCCTTTCGCATGACAGGCAGTTGGCCTTTGCGTTGTTGCGAGTGATTCCTTCCTCGCTTCATTCATTGCTGGAATCAAGTGGCCAGCGATGGTCCTACCGTCACGAACATAGGCGAGCATCATGCCTTCCTGCATTGCCCATGAATAGTCGCCCCGAACGAAGCGGATCAGACCATGGTCGCAGTACTTGCTACCTGCCGGATGTTTGGCGTCAACGGGTTTGCACTCGACGAACAATGCGTCGTATTCGGATAACGTTGTTCGTGGCTCGAAATCATCGTGACGCAGTCGGAAGCAAAGGTCCGGGGTTTTTGCGATGTGTGTGCCATTGTAGTTCGACGCCTGGGTTTGCCGGACGACAGGCTCAAAACTGCGTCGATTGAAGCCCGCAACGGTACCATTCTGCCGGAAGTTGTTCTCGGTGATCGCAAGCAGTGCCGCAGTAACTTGATCTTCCTGCGCTCTGGCCAGATTGAACCGCTGCTCCCGCAATTGCTCGAACGCCCTGCACAGCACGCGACGGATCAAGAGAATGACCGGGAGACCAAGTTTGTCGTGCGGCAAATAGTAGGCGTCTGGCAAAACACCGAGCGTGAAGAAACCGGATTCGGCGTTCATACGTCCTCCGGAAGGCCGCAGGCTCCGAGCCTTTCTCGGATGATGTGTTGGGCACACAGGCGCGCCCGGGTGATCGTCCACCAGCGTCGTTGATTGAGGAGCCCAAGCAGCAGGCCGGCCTTCTTTGGCGCATGGACGATAATTCGGCTGCAGCCACGCTTGTTGGCCGCCTCCATCGCCTTACGCATCAGCGCCGGGTTGATTTTGACGATCTCCGATTCTCGCGAGACCGAAAGGAAGAACCACGGCTCTTTCCATGAATCCGCTTGAAGCTCGGCCTCTCGTACCGCGACGCGTTCACCGCAAATGTCGAAATACGGTTCCAGGGATTCAATTAGGGACGTCACGAAATCAGCGCGAGTATCGTGAGCAGTGTGTTCAAACGCTGCTTGCCCCGCTATTCGGTAAGTTGCAGCAAAAAACAGCGTGTCCTCGGCTACCTGCACGTCATCGGGGGCAAGTCCGTAAAGCTCGAAGATCAGTTCATTGATCTCTCGCCACGGCTTCATTGCGTCGGTTTGAAGACGTCTGGCAAGGCTACGAATTGACTTACGTTTGGCACCCGGCAGTTTCGAGATATCCGGGAACGGAAGAGCATCAAACTCTTCCTTGTTAAACGTATGGCGGTCGAATCCACTGCGCCGACTTGTCATCAGGCAGAAGTATGCAAAGAGCGTCGAGTGTGGAAGCAAGTAGAGCAATGCTGCCAGCGTGTTCGCATCGGGGTGGCCCGCACAGGAATAGCCGTAATAGCTTTGGGAGAATGCCACAGCTTGATCGGACAGATACGCTCGCGGTGAGCCTTGTTTCTTGCCAGGCGACTGTGGAATGATGACGAGTGGTGGCTGGTACAGAGTTTGATTACGGGGCCGGTGAGCACTACTCTGCCCTTCGCCGTTTGTGCCGTACAGTTCTCCGTACGTCCTCAGGGACTCGTATTCAATTTGAAACCCGTACTTCGGCTTCTCGAAGACTGGAAGACTAGCTAGGAAATCCACAAACTCCTGTTTCTGCCCCGGTGAGCGGTTGAAGCCTTGGTTTGTTCTGTCGCCGGACATATCCCAATCGCTCCAATAGTCTTCAAGTGTCTTGTTTTCTGGATTAGCGAGCGGCTCCATCAACTCGACATCGAGCCAAGTACCGAATGAAAGCGTCTTCAACAACCACGGCTGGCGTTCAACTCTCGCAACGCTGATTGGCTGAGCCGATTCGTAGTCGATACGGAAGCGACCATTACCATTTACGTCTGGCTCGTTAATTGGTGAAGCGAAGTGGAATCGGTGACCGTCCTTCGGTTTCGCGTTCCGGGCGAAGAACATGCAGAAGGGCATTTTCACGTCCTTCCACACCGCTGACCAACGGAGATCCGCTCCGTTGATGAGACCTGTCACTTCGATGGTTCGAAGAACTGCACGCCAAGCTTCGAAACCGACGCCGCTGGTTCGCGCGAACAAACGAGCCGGCATCGCCAACGCGATTATGCCGCCAGGTTTCGACCACTCGATTGCTCGCCACAAGAACGGAAGGTCCGGATTGTTGTCAGGGTTCTCGTACGGGTTAGGGAGATCAACGTTCCGGGCTTTGAGGACACGCCGCCCAATTGCCGTAAATTCGTCGTTGCGACGTGTGATCGCTGCCTTTCGCTCCTCGTTCTTCGTCGAATCCTCGTCGTCCGTTCGATCGCGGAGCCGCGTCCACGGTGGGTTTCCGATAACAATGTCGAATGCTTCATTGAAGTCGGTCGGGACATCAGGTCCCAAACTGCCCAACGGGACAACTTCCGCGTCGCAGTCTTCTTCATTGTCGCGGAAGCGATACAGTACTTCATCTCGTAGAGTCCGCGGAAACTTGAGCGCATGTGGCGGTCGTTGGGTCGCGTTAAGTTCGATCGCAGTGATGTAGAGCGACAGGGCCGCCAATCGTAGCGCAGACTCGCTGATGTCGAAGCCGCGAATCTGGTTGTACAGCACGTCCTGGATCACTTTGGTTTTCGGCCGTTCGTTTCCCTGCCAGCGTTCGCGCACTAACCGGCGAAAGGCGAGCACCAGAAAAATCCCGGCTCCACACGAACTATCCAGCACCTTCGCCTCGGCCGGATTCTTTACGGCGGCAAAAGCCTCGTCCACCATCAAACTTGCGATCGTCCGCGGCGTGTAGTGGACGCTGGTGTCGGTTGCCGTACGTGGATCGGCCCGATGACTGAAACTCTCGTACACCTGACTCAACACACCGACTGGAATATGAGCAAAGTCGAGATCGCCCCAATCAATCTCCATTTGAAAGTCACGGCCGACCGACCGCCACCCGCGCAAGATCGCATGCAGATGCAAGAAGATGCTGCTGCCAACCAGCTTCTCTGTCGCTTTAAAGAACTCGAGATAAGCTGCCTCTCTTGCCGGACGATCGTCGTTGGGGATTGACTCGTCGATCAGCGGCAGGAAGTCACCGTTGAATGTCGAGTCGAGCCATGCTGAAGTTTGCGCGGCCTTATTGGCCGAAGAGAACGCATCTTTTAGTTCCGTCGCAGCGGGACAAATGCCGTCGTCGCCCGTGAGTTCATCGTCCAAAACGATTCGACGATCAATCAGAAACCGGAAAAACAATGCTCGGCCAGCCATCGACAGGACTGCCAAGGCGTCGATCTTGCCACTTCCGTCTGCCGGGACGAATACGTTCGTTGTCTGAGTCAGCAGATCGAAAATCTTGCGGTAGACATAATCGGTGCCTCGCAGCCTGTTGTTCTCTTCAAACGTGCCGTGAACGAGACTCTGAAAGAAAAGCGGCGCAGTCGCGCTGCCTTCCTCAATCGTCCGAACAGGTTGGGTGTCCGTTGATTCGTGAAAGCCAATCGGAAAAACTTCAAGCGAACCCGACCGGACGACACCAAGCCACGCCGGGTCACTACGGTTTGCCAGCCCTCGACGGACTGCCGAAAGCGTCTCTGCGTCGATGCTCTCATCACTGCACCCATCGACGAGATAGAGAAGTGCAGTTCCCTGGTACTCAGCGACGGCCGTCAGCGGTGGCCGCTGATTGCTACGTGCAGGCAAGAGGTCAAGATAGTCAAGCTGTCGAGGTTCTGACAGTTTCTGGTCGAGCCGAATAATCTCTGTGCAACCGTATTCTACGGCGCGCTTTTCGAACGGGCGCGGCTCTGCTGTTGAAGACGCAGACGACATCAGTCTGCTCCTCGACGCTTAGACTGCCACAAAACTCGATCCATCTCGAACTCTCCACCACGAATTTTCCCTAGTATAGCGTCGCGTAACGCGATCATGACACGGCAGTTTGGAAACTGTTTATCGTGCGGGCGGCTGCTTAAACTGCGTCGGTCCGACAACCGACGCACCTTGAACGCGCGATAGGCTGCCCAGGAGGGCGTGTCCTGAGGGCGCTGTTTGCCGGGCCAGGAGCACTCTCGATCTGACACACCGTGGACCGTGGGGACTTCTCGACCATGACTGGTTCCTTCGCACTGGATTCATCGACGTTGCGTTCTTCGACACCATTGCATGCCCAGCCTCTTTGGACAGCGCCACTGTGTAACGCAAAACCGTCGGGACGCGTGCTGGAGTACAGCGGCGAAGTGGCGCTGTCCGACTACTTTACTGTCCGAACTGTTCTTGAAACGATACCAGGGCCAAGCAG
>JBGTHH010000927.1:0-5022 GCA_041746275.1 Pirellulaceae bacterium
CGTTAGTTACTTTCTAAGTCCACTCGCGCCGTTCTTGGAAGATGCCGGGATCACGGAGATCATGGTCAATCGTTTCGATCAGATTTACATCGAGCGCCGCGGCCAGCTTCAGAAGACCGCGGCTTGCTTCGCCAGTGAAGATGCCTTGCTCTCGGCCGTTCATAATATCGCGCAGTGGGTAGGCCGCGAGATCAACCTCGAACATCCCATTCTGGACGCCCGACTTCCCGATGGTTCACGTGTCCACGCCATCATTCCTCCCGGTTGCCGGGCCGGCACTTGTCTAACCATCCGCAAGTTCAAACTAGGCGGGCTCTCTCTGGCCGACCTGATTCAATTCGGATCGCTGAATGAAGTGTCCCGCGAGTTTTTGGAAATCTGCGTCCGGCTCCGTAAGAATATCATCGTCTCGGGAGGCACCGGCACCGGCAAGACATCTCTGCTCGGAGCGGTCTCGTCGGCGATTCCCGAGGAAGAGCGGATCATCGTTATCGAGGACACGTCCGAGCTCAAGTTGCGACAGGAACACTGTGTCTATTTGGAGGTGCAGCGGCCCGATCAGTATGGTCGGGGAGAGCTGACGATTCGGCAATTGTTCGTGGCTTCGCTACGCATGCGTCCCGATCGCATCATCGTCGGCGAAGTACGCGGCGGCGAAGCGCTCGACATGCTGCAAGCGATGTTGAGCGGGCACTCGGGGAGCTTGACCACGGTCCACGCCAACTCCGCGCGCGATGCCGTCGTGCGACTCGAAACTCTGTCGATGATGTCCGATGTCGAGATTCCCATCTATGTGGCTCGGTCCCAAGTCGCCTCGGCGATCGACTTGATCGTCCAACTCGATCGCTTCACCGAGGACGGGTCACGGAAGATCAGTAGGATCACCGAAGTCGTGGGGCTCGATGAACGCCAGCAGTATGTGATGCGGGACTTGTTTGTGCTTCAACTGAAAGGTAAGTCTGCGGATGGCACGGTTCTCGCCGACCTGACGTTTACCGGCCAGCCACCCACATTTGTCGACGCGCCGCGCGAACACGGACTGGACGCGTGGATCAAGACGACCCAAGCGGTTTGGCGAGCGAACTAATAAAGTTTCCCGTCGAAGTTTTAGAGTCTGTCCGAAAAGGGGTCTGACCCTTTGGAGGCCAGTCGATTTCACTGGCTTGTTGGCCTCGCCGGAGAGGGTCTGACCCCTTTTCGGACAGGCTCTTAGACCGCCTCTCGGCGGACTGTATATTGAAACGTAACTTGGCGCTGTCGTGGAATCGCCTCCGTAAAGGCACGCCTTCGACGGATCTACTGGCCTTGGAGATGCTGGGAGATATGAAGTGAATAGCTCACTGCTCGCGCTATGTCTGGTTTGTGTGGCTCAAGCGGACCTTCCCGCCGAGGCGAACGCGCCGGATCGCGACCTGGCGGCCGAAGTCCAGCGACTTGTCCGGCAGCTCGATGATGGCCAGCGCGCCCAGCGCGATGCCGCGGAACAAGCCTTGCTCGCGCTGGGGTTCGAGGCGCTCGGCCTGTTGCCACGCGTCACGTCCCGCACCCCCGCGGAAGTGAAGGAGCGATTGGGCCGCGTCCGCAAAGCGTTGGAATTGGCGAGTGCCGAGTCGATCTCGAAGCCGACCGTCGTGACCTTGGAGGGTGACCTGTCGCTGGCCGAGGCCCTGCAGGCTTTGGAGCAACAGACCGGGAATCGGGTTACGGGCTACGAACGTCGCGAGGGTCGCGTGCAAGTGGCCTTTCAGAATACGCCGTACTGGCAGGCACTCGATGACATCTTGGACCAAGCCGCGCTCAAGATCCAGGAGTTCGGCGGCAAGACCAATGCCTTGGTGGTGTCAGCTCGTCCGCCGAATGAACGTCCCCGATCCGGCCACGCCATTGCTACGGGAGTGTTCCGGATCGAACCCGTGCGACTCGAAGCCCGACGAGACCTGCGCAACCCGGCGGTCGACGGGCTGCGTTTGACCCTGAACATCGCCTGGGAACCTCGCGTGTCGCCGATCACGCTGCGGCAACCGTTGAGTGAAATCCAAGCGACCGACGAACGCGATCAACCGCTCGCCGTTTCGGGAACTCAAGGAGCCTTGAATGCCTCGGTGGAACTCGGCATGTCCACCGTGGACTTGGTGATTCCCTTGCAGCTTCCCAGTCGCGATGTTCGTCAGATTCGTACGCTCCGCGGACGATTGACGGCCTTGGTCCCGGGACCAATCGAAGCCTTCGAGTTCACCGATCTGGAGCAAGCTCGCGATGTCGAACAGGAGCGTGCCGGCGCGGTCGTGACGTTCGAGCGACTGCGCAAGAATGTCGATCTCTACGAAGCCCGCATGGCCTTGCGTTTTGACGACGCGGCGAACGCGCTGGAATCACATCGCGGCTGGGTGTACCGCAATGAAGCCTATCTGGTCGATGCCCAAGGTCAGAAGCTGGAAAGCGTCGGCATGCAGGCGACACGACAGGGAGTCAATGAAGTCGGGGTCGCCTATTTATTCGATTTACCCCAGGGTCCGGAGGGCTATCGCTTCGTCTACAAAACCCCCGCCGTCCTCCTCCAACTTGGCATGACGTACGAATTATCCAACATCGACTTACCGTGAGTCTGACTTTGATTTGTCCTACTCCCCGCTGGCTCGTTGTTGCCGCCCTCGCGCTGGCTTGGTGCCGTAATGGCGATCTGATTTGTGCGACAGCTCACGCGGACGAGCCCCGTGTCGAGTCTCCCTTGGCGGCCACCGTCAACGGCGAACCAATTCTCGTCAGCGAAGTCGAGCGAGAACTCGCCCAGGCGCTGGGCCAGCGGGAGATGACCGCCGATGCGCGGCGATTCCTGATGGCGAAGACGCTGGCTCAGTTGATTGATCGACGACTGATCGTCCAATGGTTGCGCACACAACGTCGCGGCGCGTCGGCCGCCGATGTCGATCTCGAGTTTGATCGGCTGGAGAAATTGCTGAAGACGCGCGGTGTGACTCTAACCGAGTACTTGGCCAACAATCACACGACGGAACTTGAATATCGTAGGTTGCTCGAGTGGCAGCTCGGTTGGCGGATGTTTCTGTCTCGCTATCTGACCGATGAGAACTTGCGGAAGTACTTTGAGGATTATCGTCGAGAATTCGATGGCACGCGCCTGCGGGTGGCCCACATTCTGTGGAAAGTCCCCGAAGCGAATCCCAGCGAGTTGGCTCAAGTGCTGGAACAGGCCGCACAGGTGAGACAGGCGATCGTGAGCGGTCAGCTCGATTTTGAGCAGGCCGCGCGACTGCATTCCTCCGCACCGACGAGCGGCGACGGCGGCGACCTGGGCTTCATCTCGCGTCGCGAGCCGATGCCCGAGCCTTTCTCCCGTGCCGCGTTTGCCTTGCAACTCGACGAAGTGAGCTCACCGGTGGTGACTCCCTTCGGCGTCCATCTGATACGTTGCACAGCGATCGAAGTCGGCCACAGGACCTGGGAAGATGCCCGCGAGGAATTGGTCGCCGCCGTGACTCGCTACCTGTTTAATTGGGCCGCCGAACGTCAGCGCGCCCAGGCCCGCATCGAGTTCACCGACGCCCTGCCACACTTTCAGCCTGGCACCGAGCAATGGAGCGAATGACCAGCGGCTGATCGGTTGGTGCGTGGGCCGTAAGCCGCCCCGACGCTTGGCATCCGAGGATTCACCGCCGGAGTCGTCGCAGCAGGCGGGCGGTCTTATCCAGCGGCGGAAGGCCAGCTTCCATGGCTTCATTGACGCGGCAGCGCCACGACGTGCGGGGAGCCTTGGCCAACAACAACGCCGCTGCGAAAGCCGACGCGGCCAGCGGAGATCTCACCAACGGCCCCGACTCGCCCATCGCCTTCGCGTACAACTCGTCGGACACTTCAGACATGCCTTCTTCCGCGGGACGGTCACCTTGCCAACGAGCTTCATCGACGGCCGCCGGCATCGTCGGTAGCTGGCGTTCCAACTCAACATTCTGAGGTGCCGGATCGTTTTCATAGTCCAACTCAGGCGGTATGTCGGAGTCGCCGCCAATGCTGGGTACGATCCGGTTGTCGTAAACGTGCAAGTCATACAGTCGTTGCGTGATGTTCGAGCCCGCTTCACGATAAAAGAAGCGGTAGACATCATTGGGCATTGCCTGGAACGCCTGAATCAACTGATCCCCGTCCAACATATTCGGATCCAACGACAGCCTCTCGCCCAACTCACCACTGGGGGTCACAATCTGGTAGTACAACTCCGTTTGATCAAATCGAGCAACGACCACTTCGGCCACGCTCATCGCCGCAGCCAGCGAATCGAGCCGCTGGCTCTCCTCCCGACGTTCATCCTCGATCACCTCAAGACTTTGAGTTGACGAACCTCGATCCACCAGCGGCGACCAGTCACCCGACATTGACTCCGGGAACGGTGGGATCGGAGCAACGACTGACGAACTCGAGCCCCTCACTTCATACGCGTTTTCCCCCAGCGCGGTCGTGCCCGGTAGGTATCCTTCGTCGTCAAGCACAACGACGGTCGCTGTCCCACTCGTGGAACTGACCGTTACTCCGGCACCACCCGTGCTCTGAACCATGATGCCTTGGTTCGCGAATGTTTGTCGGGGAGCCTCTAGTCTCGAATCATCAATGGCGCTCAGGACAATCTCTTGCGTGAAGATCGTCCCGTCGCCGGGCAGGAAGCTGGCAGTGGTCGCCCGATACTCGGTGTTGCCGGGCAGGGTCACGTCAATCGAAACATCCGAACCAGCGATTCCCGTGCCGTCAGTGATTAGCGTCAGTGTCGCGGTAATGCTCGACGTTCCGCCGTCTTCACTCACGATGTTCGTGCCATCGGTGATCGAGACCTCCGCTCGTTCGTTATCGAGCACCTCGACCGTCCGCATTCCGCTCGTCGGACTAATCGTGACATTGGCCTCGCCAGCGTCGCCGATCACCAGTCCTTGGTTCGCGAATGTCTCGATCTGCTCTTCCAGCCGTTGGTCGTTAACCGCAGTGAGTGTTATGTTTCGCGTGAAGATGGTTCCATCG
>JBGTHH010000928.1:0-3293 GCA_041746275.1 Pirellulaceae bacterium
CTCCCTCTCGACAAATAGCTCCCACTCAGGCGGCGGTTGCCATCCACCATGAATTGCGCATCGAACGTTCTGCCCCGCGCGGTTCCGTAGGACCAGAGAACACGGTCGATCGAGACCAGCAGCTGCTTCTTGCCGCGTCCCTCGTAGGTGTAGCGATGGATCGCGGTCCGCTCGGTCGCGGATAGCTCAACACGGATCTGGTCTTCCGTGAGTAGGGTCGTGTAGAATCCTGGGGAAGCGTGCTCGGCCTGCTTGTCGTGGGCCGCTTTCTCCGACTCCAACACAGCAGCGCTGCTGAACGGCAGGACTAAGACATCGCCGAGGTCGCCACCGCCTCCACCGCTGAGGTGCGTATTGGAAAATCCATCCACCGCAAAATCCCTGTATTGGTAGCCGGAACAGTAGTCCCAGCTCCCGTTTCCGGTGTCAGGGCTGCACTGGACCAGCCCGAGCGGATAAGTAGCGCCCGGAAAGAGGTGGCCCACGCCGCCTGTTCCGATAAATGGATCTACATATTGAGTGAAATCGTCGTCATTCGCGGAAGATGCCCGGATGGGAGTGAGGAGAGACAATGCAATCGCTGCCAGCATCCAGCGTGTATTTCTTCCTTTCATAATGACCCCGGGCTCTAAGTAATCAATGCAGAAACAGCAAACGGAAACTCGATATGCCGCCGTGAAGTCGCCCCGGACACAGTGTAAAACTCAGACTGAAAAGCGAAATGCTATCAAGTATCTAGCATGATCGGTTACTCCGTGCTGCCTGACACGCCGTCACGTTATCTCGCCGTGGGCTCCGGAATCCATCCGCCGTAGAGCATGACCACACGAATATTTTACATGGCCCCCATGTCTTCCACCAGATTGCCCCCGACGAGCAACAGGTCGGCCAACTCGACAACAACAGCTTGGCAAGTCGATTCCGCGCTTCCGAATGATGAATTGCCCGGCGCCGCATGCCTTGCCGCACCAACCTGCAATGCGCTGAAGGGGCGCGGTCAATGGGACGCGAGAGTTGAACATCGCGAGAGGCAATTCGACACCCGCAGACCGGTTCGGTGCGATTCACGTGTCGTCGTTCGACAATGGGACGCGGCTTTCGACAGAACAACGCGGGAGACGAAACAGAGGGTTCGACCGAAAACCTCGGAAGGCTCTATGGGTGATGGCTGATTGTCCGCTCGGTCCAGTTCAACGGTCGTGTTATTTGGCAATGCCAGGGTGCTTAAACTGAGTTAACCGAAGCACTCAACGGACGGCTTCCAGCCGCCACTGATGCTCACGTTTTCGGTTGCAGTGCATGCGAACGATGGGCGCGTGACTCCTGACACAACCGTTCTCAGACGTGTCGGAGAACTTGGACCGCCACCGCCTCCACGTTCCGGTCGAAGGACAAATAGTCATTGAGGCCGTCCTTGACCAGCTTGAGGCCGTTCTCTCTGCCCTAAGTATCACTTGTTCCATGAGCCGCACCGGGTGCTGTTACGACAACGCAGTGATGGAGCGATTTTTCTGGTCGCTGAAGCACGAATGGACAAAATTCGAATCGTTCGCCGATCTTCAGGATGCGAGGCTGAGTGTCTTTCGTTACATCGAGACCTTTTACAACACCCAGCGAATTCATCAGTCGCTTGATTATCTGACTCCCGTTCAATTCGAGGCAGAACATGAGATCAACGTAGGTGTGTAAACTTGCTATCCCCGGTGCCCAACAGTACTGGGCCAACGCATGGATCGAATCGTTGCTCAGCGAAGACCCCGAAGATCTCACCTATCGCACGGCACTTGCGATGGCGCACCGTGACGGAGCGAGCCATCGTGACGGAGCGGGCCATCGCGACGGAGCGGGCCATCGCGACGGTCGAGCGAACGGTTCGTGAACGTCCCGCTTGCCCGTTCCTGCTCGCGTTCTTGAAGCGACTTCAAGATCGTCGCGACGCGATTCAATGAGCCGCGACACGTCCAAGTCGTCCCTCAGGCCCGCGCCTTGGAGCGGGCTTCACGCAGGCCACGGCTGAGGATATCCCTCAGCATTGGAGAGTAGTCCTCGTACTTGGCCGCGTCGGGGGCACCGTTGCTGAACTGATAGATTGCATCTCGCGGTTTGACACCCAATGCGATCAAGGAACTGCAAACCGTCCCATAGTCTCCGTTGCGGATCACCATGCTGGGTCGACCGGGCCCGACCGGGGCACGAGCGAACACCTTGCTGGCCACCGCCAGGAACTTGACGGGCGAGTCCAAAGTCTGCAACGTCAACAGTCGCCGTGCCATCTGAACCCGTTGATCATCTGGATCATTCAAGTTGCGGGCACCGATGATGTTCAGGCCTTCCCGCAGCTCGACAACTTCTTGGCGCTCGTCCGCGTGGATCGCGTATCCTTCACGACCGTCGGCGATGATCAGGTTGCAACCCTCATAACGCGTGTTGGCGAAACACTCCCGCGCCTTTTCCAACGCCTTGCCCGCGGAGGAACATCGCAACAGGTCGAGTGCCAGCAGGCCCCGCGAACGTTGGCCGAAGAGGGGAGACACGGTCGCCCGGTTGGTCAAGCCGACAAACAAGCCCGTTTGATTGACACCCAGCCAAGTCCCCCCGGCCTTCTGGTCAATGCCGCTCAACACTCGCGGTTTCCCCGACTGGATGGCGGGCGGCAAGCTGGGGCGGTCAAAATACTCTTCTCGGTTGGCGGCAACCAGAATCGGACTCTCGGGAACCAATCGGTACTGAACAGCCAGTAAGCACATCGCGAAGCTTTCTATTCCAAAGATCGGTGTTGACAGTCTTAAGTTCCCGATACCGGGGTCCCGTCAAGGGACGGCAGGTGCCCGGGAATTGCGACTAATGTATCTCGACGATAGAGACGACTGCACCCCCTTTCGGGGGGAATCCTCGTGAAAAATGAAGGATCTGTTGACGACTGGGGTGACTCTGTCGCCGATTTGCCAGTTTTCACCGATTCAACTTGCCGATAGCTAAGGAAAGATCACCGAACCAAACCTGCTCTCCCCACGTTTTCGAATCTTCCCATGCCCGACCAAGACAAGTCACCATACCGACGATCGGTGCTGCAGATCCGAGCCCCACTCACCGTGACGTTGGCGAGGAAGAAGGAGCGGCTGCACCGGATCCTGGACCTGGTGCCAGGGGCGATGCTGACCTTTGAGGCTCACTGCGACGAACCGTTGACGCTGGAGGTTGGCGGCCGGCGGATCGCGCGCGGCGAGACGGTCAAGATCGGCGACAAATTCGGGCTGCGGATCCGCGAAGTGGCGAGCGAATCAGCCTCCGAG
>JBGTHH010000929.1:0-3719 GCA_041746275.1 Pirellulaceae bacterium
CACCACGATCATCCGCCAGACGGGAGCGCCCGTGAGCGGGCCACCCACAACCAGAGGTGCGCGTTTGTTCAAGACGAGTCCATTGCGCAACGTGGTACCATCGGAATAGAACTCGGCTGGCCGCCGCATTTCGTTGGACCAGGGGTTGTAAAGCTCGATGAACAACGATCCGCGCGGCCGCAATCGCTGATCAAAATCGTCGACCCCGTCTGATTCATTTCGAGGATTTCCCATGCCATCCGTCCCGCTGGCGAAGCCGTTCGGAACCTCGAGGTCCTCGGTGCGGCGATCGTGCAAGGCGAGCGTTTCCTTGATCAACATCTCGGGCCGCTCGCAACCCCAGACCAAATCGCGATCGGGGTGAGCGTCGTCGGAACTGCCCAGGATGCCATCCACATCCCAGCCATTAAATGGGTTCAGATCAAACTCGAACGGCGTCATGATCGAATCGGCGTCGCGGAAGTCGACGACATTGATCGCCCATTGGGCCAGACCCCGTGCCGTTTCGTTCGGCGTGTTATTCGTGGGATCGCCATCAAAATCGATCTCCACGCCGGACGTCTTCAGCGTCATCGCGAGGACATACAGATGCCGAGCGAAGTGGTAGCGTGCTAGGAAGGCATTGTTATCGCCGACCGTGTTACTGTCGTTGTCGTGATCGAAGAAGATACCGGGTGGCGGCGGCACCAAGTTTGGCCAGATGTGCTCGGCCACATTCGGTCCATTCAAGTTCGGATGTGCCTCCAGTGCCTGAGCGGAAGTCGGACCATGTTCGTCCACCACGCCGTTGCCGTTATCGTCCTGTCCATTACCGAAGGGTCGATTGACATCCATCCGAGTGCCCGCGCGGAGATCCCATGACAACATCGTACTGATTTGGTTATTGATGTTCGCCATCGGAACACCGCCCGCAATCAGGCGAGCCGCCAGCAGATCGACGACATGCAACGGTCGCCCGCTGTTAAACGATGGAAACTGAGTCTGCCAATTGGTGGTCGATTCAAAACCGTTGCGCAGTTCGGGCAGGGAAAGCACGGCGGGTGAAGGCACATCGAAGCTTTCCGTGGTGATACTGCGACGGCGCGAAGCACTGCCCGACACACCCGCCAAACTGGCCAGACGCGCGGGCAACTGACCTGCGGCAGGGTCGTTGAAACGCAACACCCGCTCCAATTCAGCCACGGTAAAAGGCGCGTCGGCTCGCCCGCGTAGCAGGCTGGTCACGTCAAATTCATAGGGGCTGTTGGACAAGAGATCGGTACGGGAAACATCAGGGATGTCATAAGCGGGCTGCCCGCGGTAATCCAATCCGAACGCCAATTCGCCGAATAGATCGGGTGGGCTCATGAACGCCTTGCCCGTCGTGCCGAAGAAATAGTTTGTCGGGAACTCGAAGTGCTTGACCGACGCGAACGGATCCATGGTATTGACACCGGGCAGGTTATTCGCGCCGTACCGAGTGGCCATCATCGCCGAATATTCGTCGGTCGGATCAAGATTCTTAAAGAGCGGGTAGGAGATATCCGTCCGATAGCCTGGATTGATCTCGGCCGCACCGAGCCCCTGACCGGGAGGCAGCGTGTTTGATGCCGCACGTCGCGCTAAGTTGGTCGTGTCGGTGACTGCCTGAAAGCCCGTGATCTGTCCTGTCGTCCCCGCAGTATTCAAATTGATACGACCATCCAGATCCGTCACGAGGAAAGCGAACAACGGTCGGACTTGTTTGCCATCGGCCGTCGTTTGGACGGGAAAGCCCAGATCGACCCAGATGCTATCGGGAATGCGATCGCCATCGTTATCCACGTCCCACGGATTGATACGGAAACCGGTCAAAGGATCGACCCCCGCCAAACGCGAGAGGAAGGCCGTGCGTTGGGCTGCTGTAAAGCCGATGGGTAGCGTGAGTTCGCGGTTGCTGCCATCAAAATTCGGATGATTCCAAGGCATCGGCCGCATGATCGCGCGTTCCAAACGTGTCGCGTCGTTGGCCACCCAGTAGTTGACCAGCTCGGGACGATGGAACGAAGGAATCACCACCACGCCATCGGGCGCAATGCTCACATCGGTGGGAATGATGCCCGCCAAGGCCATGTTCTGGAAGTCGACCGCGTCATAACTTTCGTCGGCGTCTCCCGCGAGGAAGGCCGCGAGCTCCGCGGCATTGGTTTGTTGGAATTGATTCGGCTGCAGAGCATACAGCGGATTCAATTGAGGGTCCGCCGCCGAGGCACTGGCGTTGTATCCGAATCCGGTGCCATTGAACGGTCGGCCGTTGAGCACCACGCGATCGCCAGCAGCGGGACGGATCGAGGAATGCTCTTGCGACATCGCTAACGGCATCAAGCGAAAGACGTGGTTCGTCGGGTTGGGGAAATCGGTATTCGGCGCGGCTTGATAATCCACCACACGGAACCGCCGTCCTTGCGAGACGTTGCTGTGAACCACATGGAGGACACAGCCGTTGTAGTAACCATTGACGAAACTGAGCGGATGGTAGGTGCCGGACAAGTCGAGCGGTTCGCCCGGAGTGATCGGCAAGGCGGGTGGCAGCGGATTGGGTGCTTGGACGGTGATCCGCAAGTCAAAAAAGTTTCCCCCCGTGCCATCCGCAGCCGCGGCAAACACACCCACATTACCGACGCCACTGATAGACCCCACAAATCCATCCCCGCCATACATGTCGTACAGCAGCGAGTGGAAGCGGATTACGTTCTTGGGATCGGTGGAATCCCGCAGCAAGGCGAAGGTGGCATTATCCAATTGCTTGGTGGGCGACGCATCGACGCGGCTGACGCGGGCTGCGGACAAGGCGGATTGCCGATACTGTCCCGCCACAATGATGAACGTCACCATCAACAATGTGAACAGGGTCAAGAGGCTCAAGACCACCAACAACACAATGCCTCGACGGCGTCTACGCGGGTTTGACTTCACGATACAGTTCCCTTCCCAAAGATTTCTCTGGTTCCAGAATAGGTCTCGACAGGCGGTCTCTCACTTCCAAGGCAGACGAGTTGGGAAGAGTTGTCTGCACGGTCTAATCGTGTGAGTCGCGATCTTGGTATGGCACCGCGACGGGCACTAAAATTTCCATAAGCCGGACTTTTCCAGTCGAATGGTTCGTTCATAAACGGCAACGACGTTGTGGACCAACACGGCTCGCGTCGGTCGTTGTGCGGGCGGAGGCACGCTTAGATTCGCAAAGTAATCTACTGGCCAATCGGGACCCTGCAACACGGCGTCACGCTGCCAAGTGTACACGCCTGTTCCGGGATGGACGGCATCTTCCGTATCAATCACCCGATACCAACGGAACAGCGAAATCGCGGGGACACTCGGCGGTCCCACAATCATGGGGTGCGGTGTCGCCATCAGCATCAACCACTGTCCCGGCTTCAGATTGAGCACTTCCGGATCAGCCGCATCCGTGGCGAGCGTCACATCGCCGCCACCTAGTGCCGCATATTGATTGGGGCCACTTGTCTGCGCGTTATGAAAGTTGGACACGTTGACCACGCGCTCATTCTGCGCGTTCATCGTCATACTGCTGTCGCGTCGATCGAAGACCACGATCGATAGTCGATACAGATCACCCGGCATCGTGCCTCGATCCGTGATGTTGATCTCCGGCACAAGCGTTGCCATCCACGAAATAGTGCCTTCGTATTGCCGACGAGTGTTGTTCGCACCAAAAATCTGCGAGGGAGGCGAGTTTCGAT
>JBGTHH010000930.1:0-5204 GCA_041746275.1 Pirellulaceae bacterium
GTTACCAATCAGCCTCGTGATCCGGACGACCGGTTCTCGAATTTCAGTAACGCGCACGTCGAGCGGGGTATCTACTTCACGAATCCGTCCACAACTCCGACGACACTGCCGCTGGGTGGCAACGGGCACGGTCGCCAGATGCACTTTCCCAATGGTCCCGTGGCCGAGCTGCTGCCGGGGCGCTTTGCCGTGGTCGGGCCGCAAGGGTATGCCGACGGCGCGGGAAACTTTGCCACCATGCTGGGTCGGCGCGTGGATGCCAAGGACGATGGACAGACGCTGGCTACCACCGACCTGCGACTGGCTCAGACGCGTCGGATCATTCTGCGACCGGATCTCGATCCCGCAGTGCATCAAGTGCAGGTCGTGAATAATGGACCAGCCATGTCGCCGTATGAGTCCGCCATCACGGATATGCAACCGGCAATTGCGATCGCGGTGAACCGCGCGTTTAATACCGGTTCGGGAGCGGTTCAAACCTTGGACCTCAGTCTCACGGAGCCACTGAATGGCTATCCGAATACCGTTGGCGGCTCAGTGTGGGATCCGGCGTTGGCCAGTGGCGAGGGAGCCTATGCGCCCACGTTGGATACACCGCTGGACGATCAGAATTTAGGACGCGACAACGATCTGATCGCGGCCCTGGAACTGCATCCTGAAAATGATCCTCCGACGCGACACGCATACCGACCAAACGTGCGGACCCTGTATCTACAGCGTTTGGCCAATCCACTTTTGCCCTTCGATGCCACGACGAATCCGTATCGCACTGTGGACCAATCGCGGATCGATCTGAATGTCTTCGAGGGAGTTTACGATCCCGATGAGCCCGATGTTACCCTACCGACGCCGTTCGCGGGCAACCGCCGTCATGGTAGCTTTGAGCGTGGGCATACCAATGCACATCGCCACCTCTGGTCATCGGAATCAGTTACTCCATCACCCCCCAGGGCACCCATGGCCCTCGACCCGCACTTCGTCAACCTGCAAATCTATCAGTCGCTGGGTTACCTCAACTTCAGCTACCAAAGTCGGTACTCACTTGCCGAAACGATCCCGATGGGAGGAGTGATCCCGGCTGAGTATCTGGGAGCACCCAATTCAGAGTCGATGAACACGCATCCCTTCCCCTGGCTCACTTGGAACAATCGGCCGTATGTAAGCCAGCATGAGATGATGTTGGTGCCGCATGCTCGTTCGTCGCGGTTGCTACGAGATTACTCCTTGGTTAATCCGGCGAACCTTCCGCGCGCTTACGATGCGACCACCACGGAGAAGCACTTCGGGCATCTGATCAACTTCTTCGCAACGCGACACTTTGATGCCATGTCGAGTGCTTGGATCAATGGCCCCAATCTCTATCGCTTGTTCGATTACACGCATGTGCCCTCGCGGTTTATGGGGACCGAAACGTGGTTGGACCCAACGGACTTCAATTCCGGCAATGGCACTGGGTTGTTGCACCCACCGTTCAATCGCGTGTTCGCCTTCCGTGAGCCGGGTAAACCCAATCTCAACACGATGTTTGAACAGCGAGTATGGGATGCGGTTCGCGGACCAAATAGTACGCTGCCGAACTTCAGCGCCTTGGTAGATAGCCGCCGCGGTTATGGGGCTGCAGGCTCGTCCGCAGTGACGCTGGACGCGACGGTGCCGTCGTTCTTCGGCAATCCGTTTCGTTCTGCCGATGCTGGAGACCTAGTTCCCGTCGAAACGATGAAGCGAGCGGGTGTTGAATCAACCTTGTTACGAAGTGGGGCAATGTCAGCAAGTACAACCCCGACACAAACCGATGCTCGCTTCGCGGTGACTTCAGATCCGACGATCGAGGACATCCCTCACGTCAATCCCAATCGCAACCCTTACTTCCGCTATCAGAACATCCAGCGGCTGGCCAATCTGGTGACGACGCGCTCGAACGTCTATGCCGTCTGGGTCACGATGGGATTCTTCGAGGTGACGGTGGAGAATGATGGAACGGGAACCTTCGTCGAACGATTGGGGCAAGAAGCCGGACGCGAAACGGGTGAGGTGAAACGCCATCGCGCGTTCTATATCATCGATCGCTCGATTCCTGTCGCGTTCCAACCGGGCGAAAACCACAACGTCGAACATACGATTCTGCTGCGGCGGATCATCGAGTAACTCCGTGGAAGAACGCAGGTGAATGGCACCGACCACACACGAGCCGAGCAGCGAGGAGACATGTTGGTGAACGACACGCTACGACAGAGAACACGTGGGACGCAACGCTTGGGTCCGCGCGGGGGCCGCGCGGCGGCCCAGCCCCGCGCGTTCACCTTGATCGAAATGCTCGTCGCGACGGCGTTGACCTTGATGTTGGTCGCCGCCTTGGCCCAGGCGTTTTCCATTGTGGGCACGGGGGTCTCGACCAATCGCGCCGCCTTGGAAATGGCGGGGCAACTGCGCGCGGTGTCGTTGCGACTGCAAGACGATTTGGCGGGCTTGACCATCCCCACACTGCCCTGGCCCGATCCGTCCGCCGGATTAGGATATTTCGAGTATATCGATGGAGCCGATCACGACGGGATTCGGTTCGCCTGGCCCATCCCCAATACGAACTTCGGCGACACGGATGATGTGTTGATGTTCACCGCCCGCAACGATCGCGAGAGCTTTTTGGGCCGAAGTATTGATTTCCCCGGTGTGAACACGATTGAATCGAGTCTCGCCGAGATCGTCTGGTACGCCACGCTGACCGATCTGAACGGCAACGGCACGCTCGAGCCCGAGGAGTTCGAAGATTACACACTCTATCGTCGTGCGTTGTTGATTCGGCCCGATCTGGGAGGCATTATCCTCCCCGATAACAACGTTAGCAGTACCTATAGCATTACTTCTCAGCCCGATCTACAAAATCTGTACAACGATTTGCGCACGTTCTTTGCCCGAAATGACGTTTCGGTTCGCATCGAGACGCAGTTATCCGGCACGGATCTACAAGTGCGATTGGTGGCGAACACGCTGGGCGATCTTACGAAGCGCGAGAATCGCTTCGCCCATCGGAAGGTCGTGGCCCAGGATCCGGGAAACCCGCCGAACTTGGCGTATTTCCCCGCGGTCTTTCCCCATGCGGTCGATCGCGACTTCACCAGTGCGACTTCGTTGCCGATGATCCGGCAGCCGTTTCCCAATAGCCTGCTTTACTTTGAGCCGGGTGCGATCAAGACCGGCAACTATCAAGGTGAAGACGTGATGCTACCGCATCTGTTGGCGTTTGATGTGCGGGCGTTTGATCCGCTGGCCATGGTCGCTGCACATCCTGGGGACGATGGCGCGTGGGGCGTGTTGGGCTTCGACGACGACAACGATGGCACGACCGACAATGCCTCCGAGGCCGGTTGGGCTCGATCGGACGACGAACCAGTCGTACCGGGCGATCCGGGTTTTGGTGCCATTTGGACCACGGGGACGAATCAGGTACAGATCGCCAGCAGTCCCGCCAACAGGTATGTCAATCGCATCGGTCACGGTGCCTTCGTCGATCTAAACTACGCCGGCAAACACGGGTACAATACACTGACGAACCCAAACAACACGGGTTGGTCGCACTTTTCTGGCAGGTATCCGGTGTGTTACCGATTGAATCCGCCCAATGATATTTATCTGGGTTTGCCCGGTTCGGGGACCTACGACACATGGTCGTTTCACTACGAATATGATGGGATCGATCAAGACAGCGATGGAACCGTGGACCAGGCCACGGACGGTTTGGATTCGCCCGTCATAAATAACGCCTCCACCACCAATCCACGTTCGGTGGTCACGAACAACGGCGTCGACGACGTCGGCGAGCGTGAAACGTCGCCCCCTTATCCGTTTCCGCTACGGGCGATTCAAGCGCGGATTCGGATGATTGATCACTCCAGTCGCCAAGTCCGCCAAGCGACCGTCGAGTCGAACTTCACGCCGCATTGATGTGGGTGCGTCACGAGTTATCCTTGACGCGAGAAGCAATGACGCATTTGGACTGCGGTGACTTGTCACCGCTTTGGTCTGTGGCGCAGCCACTTTCTTGGGTCATCACGAATGGAAAGCGGCTCCGCCGCGGAAAAGCGGTGACAAGTCACCGCAGTCCAAATATCTCACCCGCCACCGCGTGCGGTGTGAATGCTTACGATATCGCTTATCCGCGCTGTACGTGCATGCTGTAGAGCGGAACTTGTTCCGCTTGCTGCGGACGGCACGGCATCCAACGGAACGAGTTCCGTACTACAATTGGCAGCCTGAAGGCTGTACTCCAACTCTTAGCCGGGACAACGCACTAGTAATCGCCGAAGACCTCGTGTCCTTGCGAGGTACTGAGGCCACGCCACGTATTGATGTCGATTGTCTCGGCGACGAAACGTGTACTGCCATCGCACAGGGTGACCTGCACACCGCCCGGATGGCGGCTGCGCGCTCCAAACATCGACGGCAGAGCAGCCGTCGCAACCGTGCATGGCAGTTTCGATATTGGCAGATTCACGCAGTAAGCCGCTGTGTAGATGACGTCGGGCAGCGCGGAATTCGGCGTCAGATAGGTACTGAAGCCGGCCGCGTCTCCCCACCAGGTGAAGCCTCGCAAATCCGTCCCCCTGCCTTGTAGGACTTCGCCGACCATCAGCGTCGAACTGGTTCCGTCGGTAATGGAGGACATGCCAAATACGCCCCACTGCGTGGTACTGCCAATACGCAACTTGAAGGGCGAGCCGCCATGAGTGATCCCGTTAAGAACCTGAGGGCTTCCATAAGCACCGGTATTTCCCACATTGACGGTGTAATTGTGACTCGTGATATTCGCAATCGGAGCGTTGTCCTGGTCGCTCGGACACGTGAGCGAGGGGATGCGTTTGGTCGTGACATTCGTCGTGTTCGGCGCTGCACCGTACCGCGGCCCCGTGGCGTCGTTACCCCCGTAGTTCTGGTAGAGATCATAGAGGTTGTTCTGCTCGATAAAGGGCAGGATACCGACCTGCCAAGTTCCCCAGCAGCAACCATTTACGCCAACCATGGGCGTGAATTTTTTGTAGACGTCGTGGTAATTATGCATGGCCAAACCGACCTGCTTGAGGTTGTTCGAGCATTGCATACGTCGAGCTGCCTCGCGCGCGGCTTGTACGGCGGGTAACAACAGGGCGACCAGAATGCCGATGATGGCGATCACCACCAACAGCTCCACGAGCGTAAATCCATGTCGTCGA
>JBGTHH010000931.1:0-4165 GCA_041746275.1 Pirellulaceae bacterium
GAATTGGTGCACGCGATTCGAGAGGCCAGCGGAACGGCTGATACCCAAGTTGGCGGCTACTTGAAAATTCTCATCGAGAGGTTCGGGCTGATTGAACGCAAGTTGCCGGTGTTCGCCAAACCAGAAGCCAAGCGCGGCCGCTACTACGTCACCGACAATTTTCTCCGTTCGTGGCTGGCGGCGTTGGCCAACCCCGTTTCGGCGATCGCGTTTCGGCCACTCGATGAACTGATTGAGGAAGCCGACCAGCGTTTGGCCGATGTTGAAGGTAGTTCCCTGGAGAAACTGGCCGGTCAACTTTATGAGGAGCGAAGCCGCAAGGGGATTGGTGATTTCCCGATCACCCATCGAGTGCAAGGATTCTGGGACAAGGCCGACACCGAAATCGATCTGGTGGCCTTCAATGAAACGACCGAATCCATACGCTTTGGGTCGTGCAAACGGTCGGCCCAAAAGCTGATGTCCAATGTGAACAACTTCAAGCAGCACGTTGAGCGTTTTCTTCAAACGATGCCCAAGTATCACGGGTGGACTAGACAGTACGTGGGAATCTCGCCTGAATTCGACACAGAGCAACGATCCTTTCTGACCAGCCACGACATCCTTCCGCAAGACTTGAATGACCTCACAAGCGGCTTGACTTGACCGATGTTGCTCCCCAGAGTGCTATATTCCAAATCGGTCCTGCAACGTGTCACGAGAGCATTGCTCACGCCCCCCTGCCACAACACGCGGCGCGGGCGGTGACAAGAACGCGGTTCGTCATCTAAAATCACGCCAAGCTCGTGGTTATGGGGATGGAGTTAAATGAAAGCCAACTCGTCATTGCTTGTGTGGTTCCTGATCGCGTGTCTATCGAGCGCCGACGTTGGGGCGGTCGAACATCACATCCAAGCGGGAGATCCGCCGCAGCGGGTGTTGGACAACGCAGCGCCGGGTGATCGACTGATCTTCCTACCGGGCCTGCATCAGCATGACTTGGGACAGCATCGATCGCTGCTGTATGTGGACAAGTCGGTCGACATCGAACTGTCCGCGGGAGCCACGTTGAAATTGGGCGATGGCGTGATCGTCCTGGAAGCAACGCCCGAGGTTACCACTGACCATGGTGCCGCAAAGCGACTCGACGACCTTCGCGTCGGCGGCGAGTACGATCTGGGGCTCCAAGCGACGGTCTATACCGTGGTAATTGACGGTGAAGGTCAGGGCGATCAGCCAGATACTTTTGCCTGGGGCGTGGGCGCGTTGTTCGACAAGCGTGTGCAACAAGTGCCGATCACCGGCGATTGGCAGGAACTCAGCCACGGTGTGCAGATCCGCTTTGACCACCGCACGGGACACAATCGCGGCAGCTTATGGTTCATTTCCTACGATGGCCGTGAGGCCTATGGCATTCGCATTGGCCACGGCCTGCAACCTGAATACATCGAGAACGTGCGCATCACCGGCAAAGGAACGATCGATTTGAATGCGTCCCAGAACGCGCAGCCGAGCGGATTGGTCAAAGATATCAACGCGTGTGTCCTGGTGCATGGACGCGTGCGCAACGTTCGGATTGAAGACATCACAATGGTGGATACCATGCGTTCGGTGATGCTGTACGGCGAGCATACCGGGACGTTTTTGGCGGGCGGAGGCGTGACGCCAGGGGAATCGTTCGATGCCGAGAACATCACGATTCAATACACGCGGACGATCAATCCACGCGGCAGCGGCTACTTGCTAGGCCATCCGTCCCACCGCGGGCACCTGCGCGACGTGCGCTGCAATTACAACTACATGGAGACGGAGACCACGTCGATCGAACCGAACTTTCAACTCGATCGCTACGAAGTCATCGGCAACATCATCAAAAGCGGCGGGCGCGCGATTCACTGTTGGCGCCGATCGACCAACGGTGTTGTCGCGGATAACATCCGCATCTACGACAATACCGGCTTGGAAGTGGTCATGGTCAACTCGCCGGGCGGTTGGGAACCGCCCGAACCTCCCGTGCAACGGAACAATCGGAATCATCTGAGCGATCGGGTTGGGGAGTAAGAGGCTCGCTACGGAAGTTCGTCCAGCCACGCTTCGAAACGGAGCCCCTCCCGAAGCTTGCTTCAGAAGATTTCTTGCGCGAGTTCGCGCAACAGTGGGGTGTTGGGGGCTGGCCCGGCGTTGGGAACCTGGACGGGACGACGAATTGAAGACTAGTGCTTTGTGACAGGTAAATGTTCGGGTCGGACGTATTAGCCGTTTGGGCGTTAGCCCCGGTTTTTCGTGACGGAACCGTGGCTAACGCCAAAACGGCTAATCCTAACATCAAGCTGTCACAAAGCACTAGCCGATGGATGAGGTCCGTCAGTTGGGCTTGAGGTTCTTGGATTGTGAAGGTCGCCATGATCGATTCTCCGTTGGTCCTCATTGCACCATTGGGCTGTGGCGAAGGTGCCGGCGTGGTGGAGGATCACGCGAAGTTGCCTGCGCGGTGGCCTACTCGGTAGCTCGTCGCGGGTTACGTTCTGGGGACGGGTTACGTTCTGGGGACTACGTTCTGGGGACAGCCATCTTCGGGCAACTTCGGTCCTGATGGCGGGCAACAACGAGGAACGAGGACGGTCGCGTTAGGCGGAACCCGAGAGATCGCTGGTAGGCACGTCCCACCACATTGTCGGTAGTCCTGGCATCCTGCCCGGCTGTTTGCTGAGGATGGGTGTTCCCCAACGTTTTCTGGGCGTCATTGCGGCACACTTCCCGATGAGCGGACAGGTACTGGCGAGTCGTCACACCCTCAGGCAGGCGAATAACTGAGAGCCATGTTTCTTTCACCAATGTTTCTCCCAACGAACGAGGGCAATCAGCGGGCCGCCGGAGAAGACTCTCCCTTGCCCGGACGCGTTTTCGGCGGCTCCGTGGCATCGCTTAGTTCTGTTGCACCTTGTTGTTGCGCCCATTCCATTGGATTTGTGAACAAGGCTGAACCAGCTAGTTGTTTCGGCCCCGTCCCGTCCGAATTCACTGACCAGAGGCCAAATATTGGACGACTGCCCGAGTTCCACTCAGTGCCAGCGAGAAACAGGATTCTACCATCGTTCGTTAGAACCGGGTTCTGATTGTAGCGACTGACAGTGGTCACTCCGAGAGTCTCTTGCGAACCGTCAGGTTGCGCGAATACGACATCGTAGTGAAATGGGGCGTTTCTATCCGAAATAAAAACCATCTCGCCGTTCTTGTTTGTATCCACGTCTGTGCACCACGCGTAGTAGTCGCCGGCTTGGGCGGGCTTCATCGCTGCCACCGTTGATTGTTTGAGGTCTATTGTGAACAGCGTTTGCTTGGAATCTGAATTGCGAGACTCGTCCGCCGTGAAATAAACTCGATGAGAGTCGGCGGAGAACGCCACCCCACCAATCCCGTAATGATTCCCAGTTGTTCTACGTTGCAGGTTACTGCCGTCGACATTAACTGTGTAGACGTCCCAATTGTCCCATGTCCATCCTCCCATACTGTAGCGGCGCCGAAGGTGAGATCGCGAAAATGCAATTGCCTTCCCATCCGGGGAGAATACGGGTTGACTGTCGGAACACTCATCGGAGCAAGTGATTTGCCTGATTTCCCGATCATCGACAGCGATGTGGCACACAGACATCCCCTGTCCCTGCGAATTCTTGCGAACGAATACGACAGATTCTCCGCTTGGTGAGAACGACGGCCAGGATTCGAGCTCGTTTGATTCGGTTAATCGTGTGAGCGTCGGATTGCCAAGAGCGTACAACCACAAGTCGCCTTGGGCATCGGAAAACACTATCGTCTCACCATTCGGAGATACGTCGAAGGCAACGTTGCCATGCTCAATGGTGCTTAATACCGGGCAACCGGCAAACTGCACTGAAAATAGAGCCACGAAGATCCGTAGTAGGCGTCGCATCGGTAAAGTTCGAATCCTGTGTTCGAGCAACAGAACGTTCGCGTCAACGCGGTGAGCGCGTTCGACCATGAGATCAGACCGGCGCGACCGCCCACTCGCGTTCAACGCATGGTTCGTCGGATTCAGTTTGCGTTCGTGGCCTTCCGTGCGCTCGCAGGAATTCGTTGTACGATATTTCCAAGTGTGTCGTATGGACGGCTCTCGCGGAGCACGGAGCCGTCGGGAAGAGGATGATCTTTGACAATGTAGTTCTCG
>JBGTHH010000932.1:0-18973 GCA_041746275.1 Pirellulaceae bacterium
CAACGACGAGTTTTGTCTGGTCCGCTTCTTGGATACCCGCGGCCTGGGCGAAGTCAACTACGACCCGACGGAAGATCTCACGTGGCTGGCCGAGCAGTCGCACTTGATGATCGTCGTGATGAAGGCCCTGGATTCGGCTCAGAAGTCGGTGTTGGAATCGTTGCAGAAGCTGCGTCAGCGCCGGCCCGACCAGCCGCTGGTGGTGGCGCAGACGTGTTTGCACGAGAGCTATCCTCCGGGCCAAGCGGCGCATCTGGAGCCGTATCCCTTTGACCTGAGCCCCTGGCCCGAAACGGTGCCCGTGGATCTGCGGCGAGCGTTGCTCCATCAGCGGGAGTGGTTCGCGCGACACCAGGGACACGTCCGCTTCGTGCCGCTGGACTTCACCCAGCCCGAAGATGGATACATGCCAGTCGACTATGGGATCGACGCGATCCGGCAAGCCATCGAGGAGGTGTTGCCTCACGGGCTGCGAAATCTCTTGCGCGGTGATCCGCAAGCGATGCGGGAATTGCACGATATGCACTTCGCGACGGCACACCCGCAGATCATCGCCCATGCCGTGGCGGCGGGGATCGCGGCCGCCGTCCCCATTCCGATCGCCGATATCGCTGGAAGCTTGGCGGTGATCGGCAAGTTGTTTCATGCATTGGCGGGCATCTACAAGCAACCCCTTTCGGCCTCGTTGGTGACTCAGTTGGTAAGCTGCCTGGGGATCGGTTTCACGTTGCGCATCGCGGGGCGGGGAGCGATCAAAGTCATCCCCTTCGCTGGTCCGTTGGTGGCGGTGGCGTCCGGTACGTATATGGCAACCTGCACTTACGCGTTAGGGCTGACCCTCTGTTATTACTTCAGTCACGCGCGGCAGGGGACCGTACCCGACTCGGCGTCGCTCCGCCACGTTTACGGAGCGGCCTATCAAGAAGGAATTCAAAGATTTCGCGACTACCTGAAAGGTGCGGATAAACCGACATGAATCGATTGTGGATCTCGCTGGGAGTCCTGCTCGTGGTGATTTTCCTCGCGCCGTATCTGGTGCTCATCGCACTAGGATGCGTCTGGCTCACCGAGCAAGGTTGGATGTTGGTGTGGCTTGTGGCGGCGGCGATCAGCAGCCTGGCGGCCTGTGGGCTGCACTTCGGAATGCGGCGCTATCGCGCGGCCATGCCGAACTGGCACGTCGAGGCCACCCCCGACTGGACTGACACCGATCAGCGAGCCTGGCACGAGGTCCAACAGATCGCTCAACAAGTCGGCACTCGCACCCTGTCGTTCGGCCGGTTGGACGAGCTACAGAAACTGCTCGACGAGATCCTGCTGGCCGTCGCCAAAGCCTACTTCCCCCGCGCGCGCGAGCCACTGCTGGAAGTCAGCGTGCCGAACACCTTGGCCATGATCGAGCTGGTGGCTCACGACCTGCGGGCCATTGCGGAGACCTTGCCGGGAGCGCGAGCTTTGTCAGTAGGGCAAGTGCGTCGCTGGCAACAGACAGGACAAACGGCGTTGGTTGGATTTGACGTAGCCTACAACGTCTATCGCGTGGCCCGCTTCGTCTTCAACCCGATGTCGGCGCTGATCGGCGAGGCACGCGGCATCGGCACGCGTCACGCGTGGGATTGGCTACGGGAAGACTTCCAGCGCCGCGCGCAAACCTACAGCGTCGAACTGGCGGGCAAGTACGCCATCGAGTTATATAGCGGACGCATCCAACTGCGCCAGGCGGAAGTGCGGCAGTATGTCACCGCGCGATCGCGGCAAGATGTGGCGACGTCGACAGCGAAGCAACGCCAGCGTGTGGAGGAACCGCTGCGCGTGCTGGTGCTGGGTCAAGTCAAGGCGGGCAAGTCCAGTCTGATCAATGCGTTGTTCGGAGAAGTGCGTGCGGCGGTCGATGTCGTCCCCTGCACGCGCAGCGTCGAGCCGTTCCAGTTGGTGCGTGACGAGCGTACCGCGGCCATGGTGCTCGATACGGCTGGTTATGAGGACATTTCCGCGGCGAAGTCGATGCTGGACGACTTACGAATCGAAGCCCAACAAGCGGATCTGATCCTGCTGACCGTATCGGCGAGTCAGGCCGCGCGCGCGCCCGATCAGTTGATTCTGCGAGCCATTCGGGAGGCTTTCGCCACCGCGACGAATCGCCAGCCGCCGCCTTGCATCGTCGCGCTAACTCACGTCGACCGACTCCGACCGCCGCAAGCGTGGGATCCGCCGTATGATCTGACCAGCGATGATCCGAAGGCGCGATCGATTCGCGAAGCGATGGCGGCGGTGGCCGAGGAGCTTGTGTTGCCGCTCGAGTCCATCGTGCCGGTCTGCCTGATGCCGGGCCGACTGTACAACGTGGCCGAGGCCCTGATGCCATTGCTCGTGCAGACGTTCTCGGCCGCCGAGCGGAGTCGGATCGCACGGCTGTTATCCGCCTATCATGACGAATCCCAATGGTCCGTGCTGTGGCAGCAAGCGATTCATAGTGGCCGGTTGGCGCTCAGCACGCTCGGCAATATGTATCGCGAGAAGTGAGTCGCCTCATGCCCCACCTTGCGGTAATCCAATGAGTTGCCGTTAATAGGTGCATGTTCATCCCTAGATCTTGTCCCATACTCAACTCCTTGTTTCGATGGTCACTGACCTGGGTCGCGAGCCTGCTTCTGACATGGTGCGGGCCGAGCAACGTCGCCTGGTCACAAGTTGCGGTCACGGGGAACGGGTTGCCGACCGTGGATGAGATCGCCACGCGACTGGCGGAAGTTGACACGCTAAATGATCTTCCCGAGGCGACGAAGGCTCAGGTCAAACAGCTCTATCAGCAAGCCCAACAGGAGCTCGAAGCGGCGCAGCAATGGGCGCGGCAACGCGTGGTCTTTGAGAAGATGGTGGAAACCGCCGAGCTCGACGCACAAGCGGCGCGGGACGAACTGGAGCGGCTGCAGCGTCTACCACCTGCATCGTTGACCGAGTTTACGCTCGCCGAACTTCAGCAACGCCAAAGCGAGGTGGAAGCCGACTCCCAACGTGCAAAAGCGGAGGTCGGGAGATTGGCTGCCGAGTTGACACGTCGCCAAGTCCGGCAGCGCGAGTTGCCCGGAGAACTTGAAACCATCGCGCGCACCCGCGCGGAACTCCAACAGCAGTTGGTCGCCGAGACGCCGGCTGGCGAACCGCTGCCCCTATCCCGCGCGCGTCACACGCAACTGCAAGCTCGGATCGCGGCATTGAATGCCCAACGCTTGGCTTTGGAACGCGAATTGCCAGCGTATTCGGCAACCAGCGAATTGCTGCCGGTGGAACAAGATGTGGCTAGTAACCGATTGGCGCGAGCCGAAGTACTACAGACACGGTTAACGCAACGGATCGCCGAGTTACGTCAGGACGATGCCAGCCGACAAATCGACGACGCGCAACTGGCGTATCAAAACGTACCGCCCGAACTCCAGTCGGTCGCGGCGGAGAATCTGAGATTGGCTCAACGCAACCGCGAGCTACTGGCGCGACTTCAAAGTACGACGGCCTTGCAGCAAGCCACCGCGCGCGTGCTGGCCGATACCAAACAGGAGTTCGAACGAACGCGTTCGAAGGTGGATACGGTGGGGCTGACCGACGCGCTGGGTGTGTATCTTCGCTCCAAACCCGCGCAACTCGCCGCCCTCCGCACTCAATATCGGCCTGGCCCCAGCCGACGCGCGGCGATCGGCGAGTTGCAGTTCGAACTCCTGCAGATGGAAGACGCGCGGAGCTCCCTGTCGCAACTCGACGTCGTCGTTGAGAAGACACTCGACGAACTGGGGATTGTGCGATCGGAAGCTCCTCGCAACGCCTTGCGACCCGATGTCGAACAGCTTCTCGAGCAGCGCCGAGCCACGTTGACGCGATTGTTGCACAGCCATCGCTCGCTGTTCGAGTCGATGGTGGCCTTGGACATTGCCGAACATGAATTGGTACAGGTTATCGATCGTTACTCCGAGTACATCGAGGGCTGGACGTTGTGGGTCCGCAGCACGACGCCGCTTTCCGTCCAAGATCTGTCACGATCCGCCGACGTTCTACGCTGGCTCACACTGTCCGCGAACTTGTCGGCGCGCGTTCAAGTGCTCAGGTCGGTCGTTTGGCAACGGCCGTTTATCTCGATCGCTTTCGCGTTGGCCTTCTTGATCCTGCTAATCCGCAAACGCGAGCTACGCAACAAGCTTGCCAAGCTCGGTGCCATCGCCGCCCCGCGTCGGTGCCGGGAGTTCAAGCCAACCGCCGAAGCGGCTTTGCTCACGGGCGTGATGGCCGCGGTATGGCCGACGTTGTTGTACTTTGTGGGGTGGGAATTTGTCTACGATCCCGGGGGCACTCAAAATACACAGGCTGCTGGTTGGGGCCTGATCGCCGCGGCTAACTTCAGCCTGCTGACGGAATTCACGCGGCAGTTGTGCCGTACCGGCGGGCTAGGCGACTGTCATTTCCACTGGCCCGAGCCGACGCGTCAATTACTGCAATGGCATCTGCGTTGGCTGACGCTGATCACTCCGCTCGCGTTTCTCACCATATTCTTCCAGCATCACGAGGATCTGTCCTTTGGTAACTCGCTGGGACGTTTGAGTTTCATCGGTTGGATGTTGGCGGTGAGCCTATTTGCGCAGCGAATCTTGCGTCCGCAGGGGGCTCCCTTTGCCCACTTGGCACAGACGCAGCCCAATTCCTGGACTTATCGCTTACGCCATGTCAGCTATGCGATTGGTGTGGGAACGCCGCTGCTGCTGGTAGGGCTCGCGGCGGCTGGCTACTACTATTCCGCCCTCCACTTGGCTCAGCGACTGTTTAGTACGAGTTGGGTGCTGATGGGGCTGAGCGTGGCGGGGTGGTTGTTGTTGCGTTGGATTCTGGTCAATCGGCGTCGACTCGCTTACAAGGAACGTCTCGCCGCGAGGCAGCTCAAGGCGACGGCGAGCGATCCGATCCCAGGCAATTTGGAGATCGAACCTGAAGCCGATATCGCTTTGGAGGAAGTCGGCGAGCAGACGCGACAACTGATGCGGACCGGTGTGCTGTTAGCGTTGGTGGGAGGGCTGTGGTGGGTCTGGCGCGATGTCTTTCCGGCAATCGAGTTCCTGGATGGTTTTACCGTATGGCGCGTCGGGGTCCTCGATCGCATTGAAGCCGTGACCTTGAAACACTTGCTGTTTTGCGGCATCACACTGCTCACGACGATCGTGGCCGTTAAAAATATCCCGGGCCTGTTGGAACTGGTCTTCCTGCGGCGGCTGCCGTTGGATGCCGGCGCACGCTACGCCATCGCGATGATCTCCCGCTATCTCCTGGGGATCTTGGGATTTGTGATCGCACTGGGATTCATCCGTGTGCAATGGTCGCAATACGGTTGGATCGTGGCTGCGGCAACCGTGGGGCTCGGCTTCGGATTACAAGAGATCTTTGCTAACTTTGTCTCGGGGTTGATTGTGTTGTTGGAGCGTCCGGTGCGTGTCGGCGACGTCGTGACCGTGGATGGCGTGACCGGAATCGTCAGCCGCATTCACATGCGCGCCACCGTGGTGACCAACTGGGACCGCCAGGAGCTGATCGTGCCGAACAAGGAGTTCGTGACCACCAAGCTACTCAATTGGACTCTGACGAATTCAGTCAGCCGCATCGTGTTGCCCGTCGGTGTCGCGTATGGCTCGGATACCGAACGGGCGCGGACGATCCTGTTGAACATCGCGTCCCGGCATCCCCACGTGCTCAGCGATCCGCCTCCCAGCGCCACGTTCGAGCAGTTTGGCGACAGCACGTTGAATTTCACGTTACGCTGTTTCGTCGGTGCATTAGATGTCCGCTTGCCGACGATTCATGATCTGCACACCGCCATTCATCAGCAGTTTCACGAGGCGGGCATTGAGATTGCGTTTCCCCAACGCGACTTGCACGTACGCTCGCTCCCACCCACTTGGCCAAAGTCCATCCCGGGCGATGATGAGCTCCCGTCGCAATGATCAGAGCTTCGGCAGGAGAAGCTGTGCTAAATCCCAAATCCCAAATCCCAAATCCCAAATCCCAAATCCCAAATCCCACTTCTCACTTCTCACTTCTCACTTCGATCACGCCCGTCCGATGCGGGACATGACGGTTTCCTGCGTCTGACGCAGAACATTGCCGCTGCTACGCAGGCCCTGTAATTCCTTGGGCCATAGATCAATCTCGTGCCGATCGATCACACCGCGTCGGCCGACCACGGTGGGGACCGACAGAGCCACGTCGCGAATGCCGTAGCAACCACTTTGCACCGACGAAATGGGAAGGACGCGGCGTTGATCCAACGCGACGGCGTGAATCACATCGCGAATGGCAATGCCGACGGCGAATCCCGCGCCGCCCTTGCGGCTGATGACTTCCGCGCCCGAGCCCTTGGTGCGGGTGAACAGTTCGTTGCCTAAATTGGCGGTCCAACCGGGATACTTATCCAGCGGCAAGCCAGCAATCGTGGCGCTCGACCAAATCGGGACCATGCTGTCTCCGTGTTCACCCAAAATGAGCGCCGCTGTCTGCGTGGGAGACGCCCCCAAGCGTTGAGCGATCAGGCTGCGGAAACGAATGGTGTCGAGCTGGGTGCCCAAGCCGATTACTTGGTGCAAGGGCAGCTTCAGCCGGTTGGCGGCTACATACGTGAGGATGTCGACCGGATTGGAAACCACGAAGACGATGGCGTCTGGTTTGACCCCCGCGTTCTTGACGTTTTCCAGGATTCCCAAAAACAGATCCGTGTTGCGATTGATCAAGTCGAGTCGCGATTCGTCGGGCTTCCGCCGCAGACCGGCCGTGATGCAAATCACATCACTATCGGGAACGTGCTCGTAGCTGCCTGAGGAGATGATCTGATCCGCCGTGCTTGGTCCGCCGTGTAGCAGGTCGAGTGCCTGGCCGAGCGCCAACTCTTGATTGACGTCGATCAAAGCGATCTCGCGGACCACGCCGCCACATTGCAGAGCGAAGCCCGCGCTGGAACCGACCAAACCACCGCCACCGATGATGCTGACTTTCATGCTTATTGTCCTTTGTCTTATGCGTTCCAAAAGTTATCGCTTGGCCAACTCAGCCACCACGCGATCGGTGATCGCTCGAATAAGGGCCTCTTGATCGTTGTTGTCACTGGTAACGGGAGCGGACTTGGCGGCCTGCGGGCTCATCGGAGGTGGCGCGTCGAAGGCGCGTCGTTCCACGCCCGAATCCTTCCAGCTCTCGCGGAAAATGTCATTGGCGCAAATGTCGCAATTCTCGAATTCCTTCGTGTTACGCGGATCGGACCAGCCCCAGTTCTGCTTCAGTTCCAAAAGCTCCCGTTCCTTTTCCTCAGAGAAAAAGTGGACCTTGCCCAAGCTCTTGGCCAGCATCAACATGCGACAGTAAGCGTCCAAAATCTCCGTCCACCAGTAGGCTTGTTCGACATCCTTGCCGTAACTAACGGTGCCATGATTGGCCAGAATGATGATGTTGCTTTTCTGAACGAACGGGATGATGGTATCGGCGAAAGCCTGCCCACCCGGCGTCTCGTACTTGGTGATCGGCACATCGCCCAGGAAGACCTCGACTTCTGGCAAGACGCATTGCGGGATCGGTTCACGAGCGATCGCGAAGGCCGTGGCATGGGGCGGATGGCAATGCACGACGCTCTTGATGTCGGAGCGATTCTTGTAAATCTCCAAGTGCAGCAGCGCCTCGCTGGAACGCTTCTTGCTTCCCGAAAGTTGCTTGCCGGTCATATCGACGGTCGAAATATCGTCGGGCTTGAGGAAGCCCTTCGAGTGCATCGTCGGGGTGCAAAGCACCTCGTTCTCGCTGATGCGGACCGTGATATTGCCATCGTTGGCCGCCGCGAAGCCCTTGTTGTACAGGCGGCGTCCGATCTCGCAGATATCCTGTTTGATCTTGTGTGCATTCACCATAGTTCTACGTGCTCCAACCGATTAACGGGATAGCTTGTGGACTTGTGAGGTTTGGATGTCGACGTGGTCGAGGATCGCGGCATTGTAGGCATCGACCGGTTTGATTTCGGGACGAAACGGTTGAGCCGCCTCGGCACCTTCGCTCAAGGCCACTAGGCTGCCGACGCCGGAACCAAGTTGATCCCACAACACCAGCTCCTCGGCGACGGACGCGTCGTCCTGCGTCAGGTTCTCCAGCGACAACGGCACCGCCAGCCGCAGGCTCGCCTGCGCAAACGTCGGATGAGCGCGGCTCAGCGTCACCGTTCCAATGATCTTGGCAATTCGCATTCTTTTGACTCGTGTATCCTGGGGCTGTTGCTTCGTCACGTGCCGACCGCGCCGAGCGAACTCAACCACGCCGCACTAACTCAATGCCTTGTTGACGCAACTCGTCTTTCACGGCCGGAGTGACCACCGATCGCTTGCCGACCACCACACGTCGAGCACCGTTCAGTCGGCCTGTCAGCGTCGCCAACGTGACCAGCTTCTCGTTCAGAATCAACTCGCTCACTTCCTTCGCTTGACCATCGACGACCGTCACGCCACGCTGCATTAAGCGCCGGATGACCTCCTGCACAATGCGTTCCAACAGCTCGGGATCGATCGTGGAGTTGTTCATCAATCCTGAATTCCAATCGTCGTCCAACGCACGGGAGTCGCTTCCACTCCGAGGTAATCTCGCGCGGCTCGGCCATCACTGGTAATCATCACCGTTTCCCCCACACCCGCGCCCACCATGTCGACCACCAACACAGGATCGCCATCCGGTCGGCCACTGACCAAACGCGGTTGCACGACCAGCAACTTGCGGCCCTGCAGCGACGCATGTTTCTTGGTCGCTGTCGCCGTGCCGATTACCAAGCCGCTGAGCATGTGGAAACTCCGTGTAAACAATTCGTTTTGGTCATCGGGGTAGAAACATCGTCGGCCCCGCGACCGGTCTCACTCCGTCCACGCCGAATTAACTTTTGGGTTTTCCCAGAATCCAGAGATCATCAATCATCGAACAGCGTCGCTCGCGAGTGAACGTCAGCGGCGTGGTCACGCCCTCGCCGGTGGGTCCCGCGATCGAGAACGACAGGTAGCCTTCGCCTCCCAATCCGAGAGCCGCCATGCAGGGACCATTCTTGACGAACAACGTCGTGTCCATGATTTTGCCCATGCGAGTCATATTCTTGACGTTGTGCGAGTGGATGATGGCCGTGTGACGGAAGCCATGTTCGTAGTGCTTGGCCTTGGCAATCGCTTCCTCGACGTTGCGACAACGCACAAATGGCACGAACGGCATCATTTGCTCGACGGGAACGAAGGGATTCGATTCGTCTGTTTCGCCGAACAGCAGTTGCGTGTCGGCAGGGACGCTCCGTCCGGCACCCCGCGCGAGAACGGCGGCGTCTTGTCCGAGAAAGTCCTTGGCGGGAGCATCGTGCTTGTCGTCGCCGACCTGAATGATGGCATTGCGCGTCAGTTCGGCGATCTCGCGCGAGTTCAATCGCACCGCGCCGGCGCGCTCCATGGCTTGCAGCATCCGATCGAAGACCTGATCGACGACAAAGACTTCTTTTTCCGCGATGCACAGCAAGTTGTTGTCATAGGCTCCGCCTTGAATGATGCAGCGGGCGGCATTATCCAGATCCGCCGTTTCATCGACGACCACGGGCGGATTCCCCGGTCCCGCCACAATCGCGCGCTTGCCACTGTTCAGAGCGGCGCGGGCCACCATCGGACCACCCGTGACGCAGATCAAGTTGATATCGCGATGAGCGAAGATCGAAGCGGCGGATTCCAAAGTCGGTTCGGCGATGACACAAATCAGGTTATCGATCCCCAAATCGCGATGGATCGCTTCGTTGAAGCGGCGCACGCCTTCGGCCGCCACCTTCTTGCCGCTGGGATGCGGGTTGACAACCAGCGTGTTTCCCGAAGCGATCATGCTGACCGCGTTCCCCGTGATGGTTGGCAGCGAGTGGGTCACGGGAGTAATCGCGCCGATCACGCCGAACGGCGCGTGTTCGATGACGGCCAGTCCCTTGTCACCGCTGTAGACCTGGCTCTTCATGAACTCGACGCCCGGCGTGCGTTCCCCCAGCGTCTTGAGCTTCTCGATCTTGTGTTCCAGTCGGCCGATCTTCGTTTCGTTCATCTCCATCGTGCCGAGTTCGACGCATTGGTCGATCGAGATGCGGCGAATGTGTTGAATAATGCGTCGGCGATCCTCCAGACCGCGTTCCGAGAGTTGCTCAAAAGCCGCTCGCGCGGCCCGCACCGCGTCGTTCACATCGGTGAAGATGCCGTGTCGTCCCGTGTGGCTGCTGCCGTTGACGAGCGGTGCCTTGCCGACTTCGGCGAGCACTTGGGCCACCACATCGCGGATCATGGATTCGTTGATTTGCATGGGATTAGTCGCTCAGTTTCGCTGGAGGTGGTTGTTCAGCAGGGCGCGGCTGGCGAACTTCGACCGTGTGGGCCGAAAGCCAACTGCGGCACTCTACTCCTTGGAATAAACCTTCGCGTGGTCCACGTGGACTTGATCGACGATGCCCACGACCACGCAATCGATCGGCATGTTTTTGGTTTCTGGTGTCAAACGAGCACTCGAGCCTTGTGTGATCAGGACAAAATCTCCCAGGCCCGCTCCCAACGTGTCCACTGCCACAAATGTCCGACCTGTGGTCACCAAGCTCTGACGCTGCTCCGCTTCGATGCGATACGGCTCGACGATCAGGAGCTTGTAGCCCACCATGGTCTGGACCTTTTGGGTTGCGACGAGCGATCCGGTTACTTTGGCCACGAACATGGGTTACCTCGGTTGTAGTCATGGATTTCTCAGGTTCCACCGCGGGCAAGGTCGTTAGTGACCTCGTCCAACGGAGCCTCGACCACGACTAGGGACCGTCCTCCAATAACTCTTTGGCTTGTCTCGCCACCACGATTTCTTCATTGGTTGGCATGATCCAGATCTGTGTGCGACTGCCACTCGCACTCACCTTGGCTTCGCCCCGCGCGACGGTATTAACCGACGGATCGAGCTGGATGCCCAGCTCGGCCAGATCGGCGCAGACCGCTTCGCGAATTCCGACTCCGTTCTCGCCGATCCCGCCGGTAAAGACGAGCACGTCGAGTCCACCCAACTCCACCAACATGCCACCGAGATAACGGCGGACTTCCGAGGTGAACATATCCAAAGCCAGTTTCGCTCGTGTGTTTCCTTGAGCGACCGCCTCTTCCAGATCTCGAACGTCGCCACTGACGCCGCTCAATGCCAGCAGTCCGCCGCGACACGCCAAGTCGTCCAGCACTTCATCCAGCGATTTACCCGTGGCCTTCATCACGACGGGAAGTGCGAACGGATCGAAGTCGCCGACGCGATTGTTGTGAGGCAAGCCCGATTGCGGACTCATCCCCATACTGGTCTGCGCACTAACTCGTCCGCGGATGGCACACAAGCTGCTCGAGCCACCCAGGTGACACGAGACCACTCGCAAGTTCTCGCCAATTTTGTCCGCGACGCGATTGGCGATGTAGCGATGGCTGGCACCGTGAAAGCCCCACCGCTGGACATGGTAGTCGCGACCCCATTCGTCCGGGCACGCGTAGTAACGCAACCGATCGGGAACCGTCAAGTGGAAGCCGGTTTCGAAGGCGGCCACCAACGGGATTTCGGGTAAACGCTCGGCCAGTAAACGCATGGCGTGGATGTAGGGTGGGTTGTGTGCCGGCGCGACTTGGTTCATCTCCTCCATCGCCACCAAAACGTCCTCGGTCACCCGTTGCACGCCGCTGACACGACCTCCATGCACGGCTTTGAAGCCGATCGCCGCGACTTCGCTGGCGTCGCGCAGACATCCGGTGTCGGCCGCCGTCAGTTGTTCCAAACACTTCCGCACGGCGACGGCATGATCCGGCACGACGTCGGTCACGTCGTCTCGATACGCGCCAATTTCGACAAAGCAGCGACTGCTCTCGGCACCAATCCGTTCAATGCCACCGCGCGCCAGTTGTCGCTCGTCCGACATGTCGAACACGCGATACTTGAAGCTGGTGGAGCCGAGATTCGCGACCAGGATTTTCACGACTTGCGTCCTTTCGTTACTTCATCCATGAACTACGAGAGATACGCCTCGATCAAACCTTCGGCGGGGCGAGGAATGATATGGCTGCCGACCAACTCGCCGACTTGCGAAGCCGCATTGGCACCCGCTTCGACCGCCGCACGCACGCTGCCGACATCGCCGCGGACCACCGTAGTGACCAGTCCGCCACCAATCTGAACTCGCTTGACAATCACGACGTTCGCGGCCTTGGCCATCGCATCGGTCGCTTCGACCAACGCCACCAAACCCTTTGTTTCGATCAATCCAATTGCACTCATGTGTGGGTCCTTCATGTATTCGCCGACCTGATCGGTGCGGCGGGATGTTAAGCGGAGAAGTCACAGCGAACTATTTGGGGGCCTTGGCGGTCTTGGTCGCCGAGGGCAGCACGATTCCCAGGTCATCGTGAGGACGCGGGATCACTTGCACGCTGACGACTTCGCCGATCCGACCAGCGGCACTTGCGCCCGCGTCGGTCGCGGCCTTCACCGCCGCCACGTCTCCGGTCACGAACGCCGAGACCAAGCCGCTGCCGACGTTGTCCCAGCCCATGAATTGCACATTCGCCGCTTTCAGCATGGCGTCGGTGGCTTCCACCAAGGAGATGAACCCCTTGGTCTCGATCATACCCAACGCTTCCATCGTCTTTGCCATCAGTTCTTTCTCCCACGAAAATGTCAGTTGATTGTCTGTCATGACACCAGCGACTAAGGACTAGCAACTAGTGTCGGTGACACGCACACGGTTCTTGTTTCAACAGTTCGACCTTGGTGGCTCCATCCAAGTAACAGGCATTCCCTTCATCAGTATCAATATGCACTTCGAGCTTGGACGTGGCGTCTTCGCGCACGAGCACGTCTTCCATCACGACCGTACTGAACGGCGATTCGATCCGCAGTTTCATGAAGTCGCCGTTCTTCACACCAAAGAACTCGGCGTCGCGATGGTTCATGTGGACGTGACGTGCCGCCCGGATCACGCCCTCCGACAACTCGACCACACCGCGCGGGCCGACCAGCACGCATCCCGGAGTCCCCGCGATATCGCCGCTGTGCTTGACCGGAGCGTTGATGCCCAGCGAGATTGAATCGGTAAAAGCCAACTCGACTTGGCTAAAGGGACGCGTCGGTCCCAGAATGCGAACCGTCGGCAACGTTCGCTTGCGCGGCCCCACGAGCATCACGGTTTCCTCCGCGGCGTAGAAGCCATCCTGATACAGGTCCTTCATCGGAGTCAGCTTATGGCCGGGGCCAAACAGCGTCTCGACGTGCGCATCCGTCAAGTGACAGTGTCGCGCGGAAATGCTGACGACCAACTTGGGGGCCACTGTCGTCGTCGGCGGGGCGGCACCATTCTGAGACAAAACAACTTGCCGCACGATTCGCTCGATCGTCGCGCGATCGAGCGTGGATAGCGAATTCATGATGTCAGCTTCCGTGTGTCCGGGATCTCGGTGGGTGCGGCGACAATCAACCTGACACCCAACGAGGTCAGTTTGCTTTGCCACTCCGCGGTAATCTCGTTGTCGACAACCACTACATCGGCCTCGCGCAATTCGCACATCCGCGCCAGGCTCGTCCGACCAAATTTCGTACTATCGGCCACGATGATGACTTCATCGGCCGCCTTCATCATCGCTCGTTCTGTCTCGACCAATAGCAAGTTGCTGTTGTAGTAACCGTAGTCGTTAAGTCCCGCCACGCTGAGCACCGCGCGACCCACATTCAGGTCGGCCAGCATCGTGTTGGCATAAGGCCCTAACGAAACTCCCGTGCGTGTATGCACGTATCCACCGACGATTACCAAATCCGCGCTGCTGGACATGAACAAGTTCGCTACGGGCAGGGAGTTGGTGACCACCTGCAACGGTCGGCCCACCAACAATCGCGCTAACTCGTAGGTCGTGCTTCCTCCGTCCAACAGAATCGTGTCGCCATCTTCAATCAGCTTGCTCGCCGCTTCCGCGATCTGCCGCTTCTTCTCCCAGTGCGTCTTTTGACGTTGGTCAAAGTGCTGCAATTTCGGGGAAGGGCCGGTGTAGAAGACGCCGCCATGAGTCCGCTTCGCCTCGCCTGTCTCTTCCAAATAGTCTAGGTCACGCCGCACCGTCGACTCCGAAACCGCTAACTCGCCCGCCAAATCGGGTAGCGAGGCAAAGCCGCGCAGTCGCACCAGCTCCAACAATCGGCTTCTTCGTTCTTCCGCAAGTGGCTGAAGTGCCATTCCCTAAACTCGCCAAATTGCGTGCATGTCCTAGATAAGCCGGAGTATAAGCTCAGTTGTGACGTATTTCAATCATCTGGTGAAGAAAATCTATCACAAACTAGCGGAGGCAACCGCGAATGGACGGGAAGGAACACGAATCAGTTCATTGTCAACCAGAACGAGCGGCGACTTTAAGCCTCAACGCGCGGTGAGCACGCAGCCGCCCTGTTCTCGCTTGCTGCTGGCAACCCCGAATGCGCTGTTCGACTTGCCGCACCAACTCCCGGTCATCCAGTTCCGCGATCTGCGCCGGCGTGATCGGTTCGCCAATACAGACATGGATCGAGCTGAGCCGAGGCAGTTTGGCCGAGCGGGGCCAGGCCTCGAATGCTCCGTCCAGCCCTACCGGCACCACGGTCACCTGGCCACGACGAGCGAGCGCACAGAAGCCCGGTTGCAAGGGAAGCACGGTGCCATCGGGGGTCCGCGTCCCTTCGGGAAAGATCAAAACCCCCTCGCCCCGTTTGATCCGCCGCATCGACTCGCGCAGGCCGGCCAGGCCCAGTCCTTCACGATCAAGAGGGATCGCGTCGAGGAATTGGATGAGCAGGCGGAACGGGGCAAAGCCGAACAGCGTTTGACGAGCGAGGTAGTTAAGTCGCCGATCAAAGGCCAAGCCGACCAGCACCGGGTCGAGGAAACTCTGATGATTCGCGCAGACCAGCAGCGCGCCCGTGGGGGGAATGTGGTGCCTGCCATAACAACGCATGCGAAACAGCACCACGCAAGCTAGACGCGCGATCTGCCGGATGAAGACATACCCGAAGCGTTGCAGGAAGGGTCGTTCAGCCATCGTCGCCGCCAGCACCCTTTTCACGTGCGAGCGAGATCAGTCGCTCCAAAACTTCCTCGAAACTCAGGCCATCGGTGATGACTTCGACGGCATCCTCAGCCTTGACCAAGCGTCCCACCGCACGGTTCGCATCGCGGAAGTCCCGTTCGTTTTGCTGTTGCAGCACCTCGTCGATCGAAATCTGTTCGCCTTGCTGCTGTAACTCCAGGACTCGTCGCTTCGCACGCTCGGGAGGCGTCGCCGTCAGGAAGATCTTGCACTCGGCCCGAGGGAAGGCCACGGTTCCCTGATCGCGTCCTTCGGCCACCATGTCGCGGCCGGCTGCCATGTCACGCTGCAACCGCACGAGATGTTCGCGAACCTCGGCATTATCAGCCATGTAGTGAATGTGCGAAGTGACTTCACTGCTGCGAATGGCTTCGGTGACATCTTCGCCGTTCAGGTAGACTTGCCGACCGTCCAGTTCGATGCGACTTTGCCTCGCCAGATCGGCCAACGCGGCGGGATCGTCCCAAGGCCCTTCGGCTCGCACCGCCGCGAGAGACACGGCGCGATACATCGCCCCCGTATCCAGAAAGGCGAAACCCAGCCGCTCCGCCAAGGCGCGGGCCACACTGCTTTTTCCCGCACCGGCCGGGCCGTCAACGGTCACAATCATGGAATGGAAAGCCGTCTGTTGGGGGAACCACCGCTAGGAACTCGCGTTCATCGCAGCCGCTGGGAAACGGTCACGAAATAACTTCCTCAAATCCAAAGTAGCCCTCACGCTCCGTCGTGATGAACGCAGGGAGAACGGGGAAGTTATTTCGTGACCGTTACTTGGTGGTGAATTATGTCTGCCACAAGTGAAACTCGCCAACCCGGTTTTGACAAGCCTAGTGACTTGTCAACGCTAAATCTTCGGGTTGGAGTTCCGGCTTTAGCCGGTAATTGGCAGCCTGAAGGCTGTACTCCAACTTTTAGCCTGGATAACTCAATAGTGCGAGGTCGTCGCCCCCGCCGCGCCCTGGGCGTAGACACCGCAGGCACTCCATTGAAGTCAACGTCCAGCCGTCTATACTCAGGAGTTCGCCAATGGGTTGGCAAGTGGATTCATGACCTGGAGGATCAAGCGGTGTACGAGCATGTGGCTTTGGTGGGTGCGACCGGTGCGGTGGGAAGTATTGTGCGGCAGCTCTTGGAGGAACGCCAATTCCCCTTCAAAACGATCAAATTCCTGGCTTCCGCGCGCTCGGCCGGCAGCACGCTCACGTTTCAAGGCACGCAGCACACCGTCGAGGAACTGCGTCCCGAGGCTTTCGAGGGGATCGATCTGGTAATCGCCAGCACACCGGATGACGTTTCCGCCGAGTTCGTGCCGTGGGCGGTGGAGCGCGGGGCTGTCGTGGTGGATGAAAGCGGATACTGGCGGATGAAAGCCAATGTGCCGCTGGTCGTTCCTGAAGTGAACCCCGAGGCGATCGAACAGCACGAGGGGATCATCGCCAGTCCGAATTGTTCGACAACTCAGATGGTGGTGGCCATGAAGCCGCTGCACGACGCTGCGCGGATCAAGCGGGTCGTGGTCAGCACGTATCAGGCGACGAGCGGAGCAGGAGTGGCGGGCGAACGTGAACTCGAAGCGGCCAGCCGCGCCTCGCTGGCGGGCGAGACCTATCAACATGCGACGTTCGCGCATCCCATCGCCTTCAATCTCATTCCGCAAATCGGCAGCTCCAAACACGAAGGCTATACCTCGGAGGAGATGAAGATGGTGTGGGAGACTCGTAAGATCTTCATCGACGACAGCATGCTCATCTGTCCGACCTGTGTGCGCGTCCCGGTCACCAACTGCCATAGTGAAAGTATCTTAGTCGAAACCGAGCGTAAGCTGACCGTCGCGGAAGCGCGCCGCTTGTTCGAGGCCTTTCCTGGCATCACCGTGTTGGATGATTTGGCCGCAGGGATCTATCCCTTGCCGCGGAACTGCAGCGGTAAAGACGATGTCTTCGTCGGACGTATCCGCGAGGACTTGTCGTGCGACAACGGCCTGGCCTTCTGGTGTGTTAGCGACAACCTGCGTAAGGGAGCCGCCACGAACGCCGTCCAAGTGGCCGAATTGCTCATCCGCAGCCGCGCCGCCGTCTGATCAACTTCGCTTATTCACTACGATGTGGGAGACACGTCCACTATGAACCGGTTGCCCTCAAGTGTTGGCTGGTTGGTAGTCGCGATGAGCGTCTTGTTTCCGTGCGGCGGATTGTCGGCAGCGGAAACGCCTGCGCCCCAGCGGCCGAACTTCATCGTGATCAATATTGATGATCTGGGGTACGGGGATATTCAGCCGTTTGGCTCGAAACTGAATCGGACTCCGCATCTGAATCGCATGGCCGAGGAAGGTCGGAAGCTGACCTGTTTCTATGCGGCACCGGTCTGCTCTCCCTCGCGAGCGTCACTGATGACGGGCTGTTATCCCAAGCGAGCCCTGCCCATCCCGCACGTCTTGTTTCCTGGCAACTCCGTGGGGCTCGATCCCAGTGAGGTCACCATCGCCGAATTGCTCAAGGAGCAAGGTTACGCCACGGGGATCGTGGGCAAGTGGCATCTAGGTGACCAACCCGAGTTCCTGCCAACGCGACAAGGGTTTGACTATTACTACGGGCTCCCGTACTCCAACGACATGGGCCCCGCGGCGGATGGCGTGAAGAGCAATCTGGGCCAACCGCTGCCCCGTCCGCGTGGAGCCGGCGCGGGGCAACCGCCTTTGCCCTTGCTTCGCCAGGAAACCGTTCTACAACGGGTCCTTCCGGATGATCAGCAAGCGATCGTCGAGCGGTATACCCAGGAAGCCGTGAAGTTTCTGTGGGACCATCAAGAAAAACCCTTCTTCTTGTACTTGCCTCATTCCGCAGTTCACTTTCCACTCTACCCCGGTCAAGCCTTTCAGGGCCAGTCACAGAATGGATTGTTCGGCGATTGGGTCGAAGAGGTGGACTGGAGTGTTGGCCAAGTGCTGGACACGCTCCGCCAGTTGAAACTCGACGAGAAAACGTTGGTGATCTTCACATCTGACAACGGTGGTCAGCCCAGTCACGGAGCTGTCAACGCGCCGCTGCGCGGCGGCAAGGGCACGACGTTTGAAGGCGGGATGCGTGTGCCGACCATTGCTTGGTGGCCCGAGTCGATTCCCGCCGGGACCGAGACCGCTGTGGTGACGAGCATGATGGATCTGTTGCCCACGTTCGTGAAGTTAGCGGGCGGCACGACTCCCACGGATCGCAAGATCGATGGTGGCGATATCTGGCCGGTGCTAGTTGGCGAAGCGGATGAGCGTTCTCCGCACGATGCATTCTACTACTTTCGCGGACTTAATCTGCAGGCCGTCCGCCAAGGGCCTTGGAAGCTCCATCTTGCTCAAGGTACGCTGTACCACCTCGAGCGCGATCTCGGCGAGTCGCGGGATGTTGCGCAAGATCACCCTGACGTGGTTGCCAAGTTGCGGGAAGTTGCCGAGCACATGCAGGACGATCTGGGGACCAGCGAGATTGGTCCAGGCTGTCGTCGCTTGGGACAAGTGGCCAACGCGCGACCATTGATCGACCACGAGGGTCAGTTACGAGAGGGCTTCGCGCCGCTCCTGCCGGTCGCGGGTATGGGGATCATGGTCGGTGAAGTGAGCGCGACCAGCGCGCTCGCCCAAGTGCGCTTGACGGCTGCGGACACACTAGTCGACCGCGACGTCCCCGGCATGTCGGGCGTCGTGCAATTCGAGTTGGAGTCGCTTGACGCGGAGACCGCGCAGTCATGGCTGTCAGCCGTGCTGCAAGCGACGGCGGAGCGTGACTTTATCGTGCGGCAGCACTTTCAATCGCTGAAGC
>JBGTHH010000933.1:0-3838 GCA_041746275.1 Pirellulaceae bacterium
ATCTGCTTCGCGGCATCGAGATACTTTTCCATCAACAAGGGCGAGATGCTCAAGACATCGCCGATCGTGTCGAAGCCGTAACCCGTATCGTCGGCCGGAAAGGCCTCGTGGACATCGAAATCGATTCCCAGTAGGTCTTGGATCGTGGATTTGTATTCCAAGCGATTGAGTCGTCGGATGGTCACACGCCCAGGGTCGGGGTTCTCGGGGTCGATCTTGAGGATATCGGACTCGATCCAGCGCAGCATCGCCTGCCGCTGTTGATCCGTGGGCTGCTCGGCATCAGCAGGCGGCATCACTTGACCCCGCAGATTGGTCCAGACAGCAAGCCAGGCTTTGCGCGAATCAACATCCACTTGAGCAAGTTGCCTGGCGTTAACCAAGGCATCTAACGTTAAGCCACCTTCGTCCGCCCCCTCGCCGTGACAGGAATAGCAGAGCTGAACGAAATGCGGCGAGACCGTCTCCCATGCCGGTGCTGACGACGTGACGGTCGGATCGGCTCCCCGGGCGTCATGGGACGTGATGAGCGTCGCCAACACGAGTAGTAAGGAGTTCCGAAGGCGACGAGTTCGCAGTTCTACGTTGAGGCGGGCGAGGTACATGGCGGTCTGCCGTGGCTATGGCCGAGTTCAGCCGGTGAGTACACGCGTGGGGTGCCAGCGTGTTGCGTTCTCCTATTTCAACACGATCCAACTCCGTTGACCAGAGCGGATCTCTTCATTCGGGGGGATTGAGTGGCGAATTCGGCGACGTTAGACGATTAGCATCGCGTCGCCGTAACTGTAAAAACGATAACCCTCACGGATTGCCTCGGCATAAGCGCGCTGCATCAGGTCGTCTCCGCCGAACGTTCGGACCAGTACTAGTAGCGTGCTCTTGGGCAAGTGAAAATTGGTGAGCAGCGCGTCCGCCGAGCGAAATTCATAGGGTGGGCGAATGAAAAGGTTCGTCTCGCCCTGCCAAGCACTTAGGCTGCCAGCGCGTGAAGCCGTTTCCAACACGCGAACCGACGTCGTACCGATAGCGACTATCCGCCCTCCGGACTTGCGACGCGCGTCCAGCCGCGCGACGGTTGGCTCGTCGATGCTCCCCCACTCCACATGCATCACGTGGTCGTCCAACCGAGCTGTCGCGATCGGCTGGAAGGTTCCCATGCCGACATGCAGCGTGACGTAGTTAATGTCGACGCCTCGTTGGGCTAACTGAGCAAGCATGGCTTGGGTAAAGTGCAGACCGGCTGTGGGAGCCGCCACGGCTCCTGGACGATCGGCGAAAACAGTCTGGTACGTTTCGCGATCCCGCTCGGTCATCTCGCCGCCGCGGATATAGGGAGGCAGTGGCACGCGCCCGATCCGCTCCAGCAGTTCGAAGGCGGGCAACGTCGACTCGGGTTTCGCGGCCCAAGCCCCGTCGGGCAGCTTGAGCAACATGCGGAGCCGCAGTTCATGTTCGCCCGAGGCGTCCTGTAACGTGACGGTTTCGTTGGCGACAAGTTTCCCGCGTGTATGCCCGAGGACTTGCCAGATGCCATGCTCGTCCACCGACAGAAAGAGCCCACTCCAACGACCTCCGGTCTGAGTGCGATAGCCGACCAGCCGTGCCGGAATGACGCGCGTGTTGTTCAGCACGAGCGCATCCTGGGGTCGCAGGAGCGTGGGAAGATCGCGCACGTGATAATGTTCCAAGGTTTGACGCGCGCGGTCGACGACCAACAGCCGCGCATCGGCACGACGCGCCAGCGGCTGCTGAGCAATCAGTTCCTTGGGTAGCTCGTAATCGTAGTGGTCAAGGTCCGCCATCGTTCGGCAGGAAGTTTGTGGGAGGGAGGTGGATTGATCTGCTCGCGGAAGGACTACAATCGGAGTATAAGTGCCGCTGGCGAGATGCAACATCGTGCTTCCTACTTGAGAATCGACGAGACTACCGTGGTGGAACCCGTGCGTATCGCCTTTCTAATCACGGAACTCGACGTGGGGGGAGCCGAGCGTTGTTTGGTGAATCTGGCCACCGGCATGGATCGAGCTCGCTTCCAACCGATGGTCTGTTCCATCGCGCCGCGGCCTCGGCATACGCCTGACATGCTCGTTCGGCAGTTGGAAGAGGCCGACGTCCCCGTTCATTTTCTCAACGCCCATCGCGCGACGCAGTTCTTCGGTGCGTCGGCGCGACTCAAACGTTGGCTGCGAGACCAGCGGATCACGTTGTTGCAGACATTCCTGTTTCATGCCAATGTTCTCGGTCCGCTGGCAGCGCGGGCCGCCGGAGTTTCCTCGGTCGTCTCGGGAATCCGCGTAGCCGATCCCACGCGCTGGCGAATGTGGCTGGAAAGGTATGCATCACGTCACGTCGATCAAGTGGTCTGCGTCAGTGATTCCGTGGCGACGTTCGCCCGGCAACAGGTCGGCCTTCCCGCGGACAAATTACAGGTGATTCGCAACGGCATCGACCTCGCTCCCTTTTCGGCCATTCAAGCGGCGGAGACGACGGCCGTGGGCATCCCCGAGGGGCGACGTATTCTGCTGGTTGTGGGACGTTTGCATCCGCAGAAGGGATTGGATTGGCTGCTGCGATTGGCACCCGCGATCTTACGGCGTTTGCCCCAACATGACCTGATTATCCTCGGCGAGGGACCGGAGCGGCACGCGTTGATTCGTCAAGCCGACTCGTTTGAGTTAGGCGAACGTGTCCACTTTCTGGGCTGGCGGCCCGACGTGGCGGGTTGGTTACGGGCGAGTGACATCTTGTTGTTACCTTCGCGTTGGGAAGGTTTGCCCAATGTCGTTTTGGAGGCGATGGCCTCAAGTCTGCCGGTCGTGGCCACGGCGGTCGAAGGCGTTCGCGAAGCATTGGGGCCTCTCGCCGATGAGCAAGCCGTTCCAGGGAACGACGATCAAGCCTTCGTGGATACCGTGGTCCGGATCGCCGATGATCGGACACTTGCCGCGCGACTAGGTCAAGCGAATCGACAACGCGTGGCCGATCACTTCTCGCTCGCGTCGATGATCCGGCAGTATGAACAACTCTATGCGACGAGTGTTGGACTTCAAGAATGTGGTCCACGCTAGCTGAGTTGGGACTTGCCTAGTCAAAGGCAAACTTTATGATAAGGCTTGCTCAGTCAGGCAATTGCCTCTCCCGCTTCTGCCACGACGAGAATGGAGTGATCGTCATGATGCTTGAATTAGCGCCCGGTTGGAATATTCAACTGGACCGTGGCCCCGACTGGTTGTTTGTTCGCCTCATCGGTGAGGCTCCCTTCGACAGCGACGGAATCGACTTCTCTGATCGAGTGTGGGTGTTGTTGCAGCAACAATTCTCTCACCGACTGATCATCGAAATGGATCAAGTCGATTGGCTGCGGAGCCATTTAATTGGTGAACTCGTCCGGTTGCACAAACGCATCTACACCGCTGGTGGTGTCATGCGGCTGTGCGGACTGTCCGACAATAACCAAGAAGTGCTGCGTAGCAGTCGTTTGGCCGAACGTTTTCCCCAGTATGCGAACCGCGAAGAGGCGGTCATGGGGTATCGTCCGTCGAAACCACGCTAATCGCAGATGGCTTGGCGAGTGTGACTGCGTGCGACTCGCCGGACGTTTAACGACAGCGACGTCGCATCACTTCCAGGTGATTGACGACGGTGTCCACGCCGTCAATGCGGAGCAGCGTTTCCTGTGCCATCTGCTTTTCGTAATACGAGTTCACGACGCCACGCACGACCACGCGGTTGTGCTCCGCCTCGATCTGTATGTTGGAACCGGACAAGTAATGGCTGTCATCCGCCGCCGAGCCAATCCGTTCTTCCAAGGATGCGTCGCATGTGAGCATGGGGTTTG
>JBGTHH010000934.1:0-2836 GCA_041746275.1 Pirellulaceae bacterium
TTCTATAGTCATTTCAAGGTCAAGCGATTGCCCGCCGAGGCTTTGCTGGACGCGGTGGATCAGGTCACGGGCGTGCAAACGAAGTTCGCGAGCCTGCCCTTGGGAACCCGTGCGATCGAGTTGCCCGACGCCGAGTATTCCAACTATTTTTTGAACACCTTTGCCAAGCCGCGTCGCGCGAGTGTTTGCGAATGCGAGCGGTCTCCGGACGAGAGTTTGTCGCAAGCCCTGCACACCCTGAATGGCGATACGTTGTCCACCAAGATCACGGACAAGGCCGGCCGTCTCGCGAAGCTATTGGCCGAAGACCGAGGCCATGACGAGATCATTAGGCAATTGTATTTGGCCACTCTCTGCCGTAATCCCACCGAGGATGAGCTGGTCGCCTCCCGCGATTTCCTCCCGGCGTATCCCCAGCCTCGTGATTGTTACGAAGACTTGCTCTGGGCCTTGATGAATTCCAAACAGTTTTTGTTCGTGCATTGAGCAAATTCGAAATCGTCGTTTGCTCGTTTCACCACAACATGTTGACTATGCTTGATCGTGGTCGCCAGGAAAATGTTCCCATGCTGATGAAACTTTTTCGACTTGGATGTGCCGCGGCTGTCTGTGGCCTGTGGTTGGTTGCTGGCTCGGTTGTAGGCCAAACATCGTATCCCATGTTGATGAGCCTCAAACCCGTGGCAGCGCAGGTCGGTCAGACTTCCGAGCACACGCTGAAGTCGCGTTACTCGATGGTGGGTGCCTACCAAGTGCTCGTCGCGGGCGAGGGAGTCACGGGCGAGATCGTCGTGCCTGAAGCCAGCGAGGATAAGTCAACCAAGGCCGAGGAGTTGACGATCCGTTTTACGGTGGCTCAGGATGCCCTGCCCGGTGTCCGCGACTTCCGCATTGGTACTCCGCAAGGTGCCAGTACCCTGGGACAATTGGTGATCGCGAGCGACCCGGTCTTTCAGGAAGCGGGAGACAACAACACGCCGGACAAGGCTCAAGCCATCGAGCTTCCCGTAACCGTGTGCGGGGCGATCGAACGCGCCGAGGATGTGGACTACTTCAAGTTTCAAGCTGCGGCGGGGCAATCGTTGAACTTTCATGTCCGTTCCCAGCGATTACAGGATCGCATCCATGACCTGCAGCAACATGTCGATCCGATCCTCGCCGTGCGTGATGTGAACGGCACAACGTTGGCGGTATCGGACAACTACTTCTTCGCGGACCCGTTCGTCAACCACACCTTCGAACGGGCAGGCGAATACTTGCTCGAAATTCGCGACGTCCGGTATCAAGGCAACCAGTATTGGGAATACGCCATCGAGATCCATGAGCGACCGTTCGTCACCAATTTACATCCCATGGCGGTCGGTCGTGGTCAACAAGCGAAGTTCGAGTTGGTGGGCCACCGCGTACTCGAACCGCGAGAGACCTTCGTGCGCGTGCCGCTCGATAATCCTATGGGTGCCCAGTGGTGGGAATTACCGATGGGATCGAGCGTCAGTAATCCCGCGCCAGTCGTCGTCAGCGAACTGCCGGTTGTCACGGAACTGGCGACGGAGAATAACACGCCCGCAACCGCTCAATCGGTGACGCTGCCCGTGGGCATTACCGGCCGGATCGATGTCGAGAGCGATATCGATTGCTACGCCTTTGTGGCATTGAAGGGCGAACGATTCTCCTTTGAAGTGCTAGCCCGTCGGCAGCAATCGGCACTCGACTCGCACTTGCGTATCCTCGATGCCACGGGCAAGCAACTGGCTGTCAATGACGACATGCGATTGGGCAAACGCAACTTCGCCGATTCGTGGATTGAAAACTGGACAGCACCGGCGGATGGGACCTATGTGATAGAGATACGCGATTTGCATTTACGCGGCGGAGCGGGCTTCGTGTACTTCATCCAGGTCACACGCAGTGAACCTTATTTTGAGCTGTATCTGGATACCGACAAGACGCAACTGACGCCGGGCACCGCCGGCGCGATCTTTGTCCGCGCGGAACGCAAGAACGGCTTCACCGGCGAAATCCAACTGGGCGTCACGGGGCTCCCACCGGGCGTCGAAGCCTTCTGCGGTCGCATCCTGGCCGACAAGGGTCAAGACGGTTGCATTGTCTTGCAGGCTGCTGCTGATGCGAACCTCGCGCTCGCGAATATCACCGTCCACGGAACGGCCAGGCATCCGTCCGAACAAGGAGATGGCTTGTCACTGACCGCGACCGCCACGCCGTATCAAGAGACGTATCAGCCAGGTGGTGGGCGAGGGCATTGGCCCGCCGAAATGCATACCGTGGCAATCGGATCACGAAGTGATATCCTGGCCGTCACACTCAGCGAATACGACGTCACGCTGAAGCCTGGAGAAACGAAGGTACTCGACGTCAAGATCGAGCGTGCCGAGGGATTCGACAAGAATGTCACTCTGGACGTCACGTACAACCACCTGGCCAGCATCTTTGGCAATGCCCTTCCCTTGGGTGTGAAACTCGATGCGTCGAAGAGTAAGACTTTGCTGACAGGCAGCAACGTCGAGGGTCAGATCGCCTTGACGGCGGCTGCCGATGCGGCGTTGGTCGAGAATCAGCAGATCTGCGTGATGGCTAACGTTTCGCTGAATTTTGTGATGAAGGCGACGTATGCCTCGCGGCCGTTGCGGGTCACGATCGCAAATCCAGCGGTGGCGGCCGAATAGCCCTAACGCGGCGGAGCCGCGACCAAACAGTAGAACGGAACTCGTTCCGTTCGAGGCCGTGCCGTCCGCGGCAAACGGAACAAGTTCCGCTCTACAACATGCGCGCACGGCGCGCGTAAGTGAGATCGTAAGAATCGAAAGCAAGAGTCGCC